>RFJD01000033.1 GCA_003695015.1 Verrucomicrobiota bacterium
ATTCGGGGTTTTCCGCGCCCGGGACCGTCACATGCAGGCCTTTGTCCGGATCCACGGGCGGTTCCGTTTTCACCAAAAGGCTCGCCCCGGCGTGGTCCGGCTGATCGGCGCGCGTCGGCAGGACGCTGTCGTTCTCGGGCCACAACACGGTGACGGTGAAATCGTGCTCGTTGCCGTCGCCTTCGCGGAAGGTGCACCAGACCCACACAGGCGCCGACAAGGGGCCGGGGTTGTCCCGGGCGTCGAGCGCTTGGACCGCCAAGGCGTGGTAACCGGTCCACGCCGGGGGATTCCCCAACAGCGGGAAGTGCGGGGCGCCGCCCGGTTCCGAGACCGAAACGGGCGCGCCGTCGAGCCACCATTGGAGACGGGCGCCCGGCGGCAACTCGCCGAGGACCTCGGCCTGCGGTGTGGGGAACCCTCGGAAACGCATCCCGGAGGCCGGCCAGACGATCCGGACCTCCGGCAGGTCGGGCGGGGGAGCGTCTTGGGGCCGTGTGGGCAGGCAGAGCAGGACGACCGCGCTCAAGGCGAGTCGCGGCCATGGCCGCCTGCCGGGCCGGGCCCGACGGGTCGTCGAACGAGGCGGGTTGCTCGGTGAACTCATGGCGAAATCAAATGAGCAAGTGAAAGCAGATGCCGTGCCAGGAAGCTCGCCGGCTTCTGCTTCGGGGCATCACGGGGTGGCGTCCGGGCCCGGGGAACAGGCGGAGCCCGGGCCGGCACTTGCCAAATCGGCCGGTTTCTGGCAGAAGTGGTTCCGCCTGACGGGCCAGTTTAGCTCAGTGGTAGAGCAACGGTTTTGTAAACCGTCGGTCGTCGGTTCGAATCCGACAACTGGCTCCAAAGCGCCCACCCCTTCCCGAGCATTCCCCGGCCGCGGTTGCGTCACCAGTCCATCCGGGCTATAGCTTCCGGCCATGACCGCCCGAAAAACCAACCGCGGATTCCCGCGAACGCTTCTCGTCCTGGCCGGCCTCGGCATGCTGACGGCCGCCGGTTCGGCCCAGGATAACTGGCCCCAATTCCGCGGCCCCGGCGCCCGGGGTGTCGGCGTTTCCGAGCGCCTTCCCCTGGCATGGAGCCGCGAAAGCAACGTCGTCTGGCGTACCGAACTGCCCGGCCGCGGATGGTCCTCGCCCATCGTTTGGGGGGATGGGATTTTCGTGACGACGGCCGTCAGCGAGGGCCGGGAAGAGGAACCGCGCAAGGGCCTGTATTTCGGCGGTGAGCGGCCCGAACCTCCGCCGGACCGGCATCATTGGCGGGTGGTTTGCCTGGATTGGGACACGGGCCGGGTCCGCTGGAGCACCGAAGTGGCCGCCGGCCGGCCGCCCCTGCCGCGACATCTCAAGAATTCCTACGCCTCAGAAACTCCGGTCACCGACGGCGAACATGTCTATGCCTTGTTCGGTTCGATCGGGCTGTTCTGCCTGGACATGGACGGCAAGGTGGTGTGGGAACAGCCTTTTCAACCGCGCCGGATGGCCCATGGCTGGGGCACGGCCGCCTCGCCGGTGTTGTACGGCGATCGCGTTTTCGTGGTGCGCGACAACGAGGAACAGTCCTTCGTGGCCGCTTACGACAAGCGCACCGGCCGTGAGCTGTGGCGGGTCGATCGCGACGAGCCCAGCAACTGGTCCACGCCGTTCGTCTGGGAGCATGAAGGCGGCGTGGAACTGGTGACCGCCGGTCGGCGCAAGGTGCGCAGTTACGATCTGGATGGGCGCCTGTTGTGGGAGTTGCGCGGGCTGTCGTCGATCACGATTCCGACGCCATTTGCCGCCGGCGGCCTGCTCTATCTCGGGGCCGGTTACGTGGGCGACCGCCGCGACCCCAACAAGCCGGTTTACGCCGTCCGGCCCGGCGGTCGCGGCGATCTGACGCCGGAGTCGCCCGAGGATCCCGGCCCGTACATCGCCTGGATGCAAGCCAACGCCGCCCCGTACAATCCGTCGATGCTCGTTTACCAAGGCCGGCTCTATGTGCTGTGGGACTTTGGTTTCCTGAGCTGTCGGGACGCCGCCACCGGCCGCGAGGTTTACGGCAAACAGCGGTTCAAGCCGGGCGGGACGGTCGCCTTCACGGCTTCGCCATGGGCGTATCGCGGTCGGGTGTTCTGCCTGAGCGAGGACGGCGACACCTACGTGGTGCCGGCCGGAGACACGTTTCGCGTCGAACGGGTCAACTCGATCGGGGAAATGTGTCTGGCCACCCCGGCCCTTGCCCGGGACAGCCTGATTCTGCGCTCGAAGGAGGCGGTTTACCGCATCGCCGAGCCGGGCGCAGGCCGGTGAGCCTCGAGCTCTGGCGCCGAGGCCGGCCAAGACAGCACGGACGGCCACGACAAACGCCCGCGGAGCATTGGCGCCCCGCGGGCGTTCGGTCGTCAAGGGTTTGCCGGATCAGTAGGCCCGGAGCCGATAGAACCGCACCGGCCGGCCGACGGCGGTTTCGTCGGTGAACGTGCCTTCGCCGGTCACCTGGCCGATGACTTGGAACGGACCGTCCAGACGATCCGCCGCTTCGATGCTGTAGGTCACGTTGGGATCGGCCTGCCAAGTGAGGGTCACCACCCCGGTGGGGGTGCGGGTCGCCGTCAGGGGCCCGAGGTTGGTTGGCAGGGTGATGGGCGGTTCGTTCCATCGCCGGCCGTCCGGCTGCCGGCCCGGCGTCACCGGCAGGGCGGAGACGTCCACCTGTGGCCGGAAGGCGTCGTCGATGCTTGGGAAGCGGCTCAGCGAGCCGTCCGGCGAAACGTCCGCGCCGGAGTAAACGACGCGGTCGATCACCCCGCCGGATGCGTTCCGCAGCACGATGGTGTCGCCGCTGTTGTTGAGGGCCAGGCCGGAGGAGCTTTCGCTGGCCGGCTCGGCGGGAACGTCGAGGTTGGGCGGGAAGCCGTTGAGCGGGCCGCCGTAAACGATGAAGGCATCCTTCGCGCCCAAGGTTTGCGAGAAGTAGAACTGGTGCCGGACCTGGACGCCGTCCTCGATGCTCCATCCCAGCAGGTCAATCGCCTGGTCGGACAGGTTCACCAGCTCGATGTACTCGTCGTTGATCCACGGTTCCTCGACCGGCGGATCGCGCCGGAGCGGGTTGAACGCGGGGGCGTCCACATTGCTGGTCGGGTTCGGCAGGAACTCCGCGATGGCGATCCGCTCCTCGATCGGCGTCAGGGTGTAGAGGTTGAGGGTGAACTCATTCGCGGCGACGCCATTGTCGGCGGTGAGCCGGGC
>RFJD01000034.1 GCA_003695015.1 Verrucomicrobiota bacterium
AACGTGGTCCGTAGCAGCGTCAGACCACCGGCCAAGTCGGCCTGGAAGATGTCCGGGCCGGTGTCGGGATCGTTGCCCGTCCATGGCCCGCTGACCACCAGGTCGCACTCGATGGCCACCTGGGTATGGGGTGGCAAGTTGTCCTGCCGGAAAACCACCACCTCATCCTCGAACATGCCGAGCAGGCTCTCGCCACCCACGGGTGTCTCGCTGACTTGGTCCACCGACCAAGCGTCGTCGGCGCCCGTGCTGAAGTCGTTGTGGTAGAACCGGTCGCCCAAGTTGATCTCGGTCGCAGGAACGACCGTGAGGTCCAATAACACGGGGGTGAGTTCGGGCACGAAGCTCTTGAGTTGGGCTTCGACCTCCAGGAATCGGCCTGGCGGGGTCGTGCGCAGAGGCAGGTCATTGAAGGCCACTTCCCAGCCGGACCACGTCTCGAGATCGTTCGAGCTGCGCACCCGAATGGCCACGGCGGTGTTCTCAGGCTCGCCGGCCGTCCAGAGCACCCGCGCCCAAGGAGTGTTCCGGAAGCCCGAGTCGTGCCGGGCGGTCCAGATGCCCAACCGCGTGGTGGCATTGCGGACGATGCGTCCGGTCATGTCGCTGTAGCCGTAATGGGCCGTGCCGATGAGCCGTTTGCTCAGGTCGATCGAGTCGGTCATCGGATTGATCCGGTGGATGAACTCGTCACCGTAATTGACCACCCAGACCTTGCCGGCTTGGTCCACGGCGACCCCGGTGGGAGTCTTGCCGACGGGAATGTCGATTTGCGGAACGCCGTTCGCGTCAAAGCGGGTGACCGTGCCCGGAGCGGAATTCGCGGTCCAGACGCTGCCGTCGTCGGTCACCGCCACGCCGCGGGATTCGTAGCGGCCTTCGACAGTCCAATCCACGGTTTCCGTGGCCAGGTCCACACGGCTCAACCGGCTGTTCTGCCAGCCGGACACGAACAGCTTGCCGCGGTCGCTCAGGTCCAGCCCCAAGCCGTAGCTGAAATGCGGCAGGCTGATGGTGCGGAAGGTTCCATCCGCGGGGTCAAGCCGCAGCAGATGGTTCTGGCTTTGCCCGGAGGACCAAAGGATGCCGGTGCGGTCCATCACGGCACCGTAGGAGGTGTGGTTGACCGACGACACGTCGATGACCTTCAGAATCTGCCCGCTCCTGCCGTCGATGTAGTAGAAGGTCTTGGTCCCATACGTGCCGACCCAGAGGTTGTTGAGCCCGTCCACGGCCAGGCCGCGTGGACCCGGCGTCCAATAATCATTGGCGTAGGGGGTGTTGGGATCACCGGGCACGTGGGTGCCGGCCATCAAGCTGCGCCGCACGGGGTCCTGGAGGTTCACCTTGCGCGCGTCTTCCTCGCCGTAGGGGGTGTCCGGGTCGCCAGGCGTGTGGAGACCTTCGGCCCCGGGCAGGAGGGAGATCTCGAACAGCACGCATTCGTCCTCACCCCACGGGAGCAATTCCGCCCCGGTGATGTTGCCGTCGCCGTTGAGATCCCGGGAGGTCTGGATGATGCCGTCGCCATTGCGATCGATGAACTGGCCGTTGGCCAGGTAGCCGATCTTGACCACCGTGCCGGAGGTCCGATTGCCGACCCAGCAATTGCCAAGGAGGTCCACGGTGGTGCGGGAAGGATTGCCGTCACGGCCTGCCGGTCCCGTGCGGTAGCGCCCCAGCTCGTTGCCGGTCCGCGTGTCCACCAATGAAACGGTGCTTTCGTTGGAGTTGGGCACCCAGATGATGGGCAACGCGTCGGGTTGCGGCTCCAGTTGAAGCTGGTCCGGAGTGCTGCGCGCCTCCACCCCCACCATCCGTCCGCGCTCGAAATCGCCGGTGGTGGTGTAGGTGGCAGGGACGAGCGCCTCGGGAGGCACGGCCGCCGTGAGTACGGCCCGGACGGCGTCGGCTTCGTCGGTTTGGCTGCTCCGGGCCGTGAGGAGCGTTTCGACTTCGGACAAAGCGGGCGGGGCGTTGGCCGGTCCGGCGGAGGGGTCCAACCGCAGCTCGATCAGCAGCGGGAGGGTTGCGCCCGGCGCCAGTTCCCAAGTTGTCCAGCCGGCGCCGGTGAGTTCGGCCGTGATGTCCGACCCGGCGACCGGATTCAGTTCGTTGACCCATTCCAAGCCGCCTTGGAAGGAACCGTGACGGGCGTTGGCGGTGAGATCATGAGCCGTGGTTCCCGTCCCCTCGTCCAGCGGCCACCAGCCCAGCAAACCCGCCGCGTCCGGAGCCGGCGCCGTCGTCATGCTCGCGAGGATTTCGGCCTCGGTGAGGGGGCGTTCCCAAATGCGCACTTCCCGGATCTGACCGGGAAAGAACTCGTTGCCACAGCAGGCCGAGCCGCCAATGCGCACGTCCGAGTAGCCGACGTAGTCTGGTGCGACCGGGCTGGTGAGGACCGGCTGACCGTCCACGAAGAAGGTGGCGGTCTGCCCGTCACAGGTCGCGGCCACGTGGTACCACCGGCCCACCTCGGCCGGCTCATCCAGATGAGGACTGGCGGTGCACCCTCCGGGACGGATGGTCATCCCCAGATGGCCGTCCACCAAGGTGAGCGCCCAGTCCACACAACCGCCCATGCCTCCCACGATCGTGTGCCGTCAGCCCGGCAGGGCCGAGGGGCGCACCCAAGCCTCCAACGTCCATTGGCTGCCGGCGTTCCAACCACCCAAGCCGATCCAGCCGCTCGTGCCGTCAAAGTTGAGCAACGGCCGGGGCGCCACGTAGCGGACCGACGCGCCGGACGGGACCGGCGTGCCTTGGAGGAGAAACGCACCGGGACCATTGCCGTGGTTCTCGAGCAACACGTCGAACCAGGCCGCCACGCCCGCCGGCAGGGCTTGATAACGGGTTTGGCGCACCGTATCGAGGTTGAACACCCTTTCCCCGGCGAAGTTCGGCTCGCGGTGGTTGGCGATCATCAGATCCGGTTGCGTGGTCAACGCCACGTGGGTGACGGCCCGAACGACGTCGGCCCCGGGCTGCACCCTCGGGTCCGACGACACCGAAAGCTCCACGAAGGCCGTGTCCCCTCCCGGCACGACGGGTTGGGGAGTCATCTCGACGGTGAGGGTTTCGCTTTCGCCGGGCGCCAGTTCGACCGTGAGGTAGCCGGTGGGGCCGGTGATCCCGGCGGTGATGTCGGACCCCGCCTCGGCGCTGGCGGCCCGATATCGGATGACCCAGCCCGGGACGGCTTGTTCAGCGGCCCGGACGCTCAGTCGGCGCGGGGCGTCACCGTCGTTTTGCGCCAAGACTTGAAACACGGCGGTCTCGCGGTTGGCAACCGTCTGCTCCGCGACCTGCTCTCCAGCAGGAATGGTTTGGTAAACATCATCCAGCTTGAACGGCCGGCTGGCGTCCGTGCCGACGCGGATCAGGGCGTCCACCGGCGCCGGCGGCGGGCCCGCGGGATACAGCACGAGGTAGTCCAAGTTGCCGCTCTCCTCTGTCCACCGCAACGTGGACGTGCCCGGCAGGTCCACCACCACTCGGCCGTCGGCGCCGTCGGTAAGCGGGATCAGCGGATAGGCGTCCCAATCGCCGCTGCCCGGCGCGTCGAACACCCCCAGCGGAATCACGGTCTGGGTTTCGGTGCCCTGGCCCGCCACCACCAAGCCCAGTTGACTGCGCCGGGCGTGATCGGCGGTCCCGTCGTGGGACATGGCGGCAAACACCTCATAAAGGCCGGCCGGGATGTTCCGGGTGTAATTCTGCCAACCGCCCGGCTGGGGCCAGCCCAAGGCGTAATTGGGATCCACCGTCCAATCGCCCCGCTGTTTGGTTTCGGGGGCAACCGTGAGGACCATGGGCATGTTCGGATCCTCGCCGGCGCGATAGAGGTCGTTGTCGGGCCGGCCATCGTTGCGATAGTCCACGTTGTAAACGGCCCCCAAGCCTTCGTAAGCCCCGCCCAAGTAAGGCATGACGTCCGCTTCCGGTTTGTGCTGGCCCGCGTCGAAGTCGAAATCCTCCGCCTCGATCACGAACACCCCCGGTCCCCCAAGCGGGCTGGTCTGGAACGTCCCCGTGAAACGCTCCGCGCGAGGCGGGTCCGCATCGTCCTGAAACGTCAATTCATAGCTGTGACTGGTCTCCTTCTCGAACAGGCCGGGATCATGGTGAACCGTGGCCCCGTCGGCGGTCACCGCCACGGCGCTGTGCGCCGTCACATCCTCGCCGTCCAAGACAAGCCGGATCGAGGCCGGATCCACCGTGCTGTTGAAGTTCCGAATGGTGAAATCCAAGGAGGTGTTGCGGGGCACCGTGCTGTCAGGCGCGGGCGTGGCGGCGACAACCGCCGTGCCCACGGGTGACAACGTGAACCAGTCCACGTCCCCCGCCCCGGTGGTGAAACGAAGAGTGACCGGCCCGCCGGGCAACTCGAAGATCACGGGCCACCCGTCGGCGTCCAACAACGGCGCGAGACTGTTCTGCCCCCAACCGCC
>RFJD01000213.1 GCA_003695015.1 Verrucomicrobiota bacterium
CATCCACCTGATCAACCGCCTCGATCGCGAAACCAGCGGCCTGGTGGTCGTGGCCACCGAACCCGAAGCCGCCCGCCACCTGCGCCGCCTCTGGAGTCAACGCCTCGTCCGCAAGCGTTACCTTGCCATCGTCCATGGCTGGCCGCCGGCCGACGCGGACTCAACCCTCCTGAGCTGGCCGCTCGGCCGGGACGAACGAAGCATCGTCGCCGTCAAGGACTGCGTCCGGGAAGACGGCGCCCCGGCCGAAACGCTCGTGCGCGTGCGCCGGCGCTTCGAGCGTCCCGAGGGCCGTTTCGCCCTCCTCGAACTCGAACCCCGCACCGGCCGGAAACACCAGCTCCGCATCCATCTCGCCCATTGGGGTCACCCTCTGGTGGGGGACAAACTCTACGGCCCGGACGAACGCCTCTACCTGGCGTTCGTCAAGGAACGGCTGAGCCCCGAGGATCGCCGGCGATTGCTCCTGCCCCACCAAGCCCTGCATGCCGGCGAATTGGAGTTCCCTTGGGAGAATGGCTCCGCCTGTTTCACCGCCCCGCCGGAGCAATGGTTCGAGGATTTCCTCGATGGCGCGCCGCTGCCGGAATGGACCGGCCGCCGGGAGGAATCGCCGGGGGGTTGAGCCGGCGGATTCGAGGGGGACCAGGCGACCTGTGCGGGCGGAAGAACGATTGTCAGCGGGGCGGGCGGCATGTTAGTTAGGAATCGCAAGTAATTCATCATCCAAGTCTGACAGGCGCCATGAAATCCATCCTCGAACCCGGCTCGGGCCGGCTGCCGTGCCGGCGGGCCTTCACCCTCATCGAGCTGCTGGTGGTCATTGCGATCATCGGCATCCTGGCCGGGATGCTGTTGCCCGCGCTGGCCAAGGCCAAGGAAAAGGGCCGCCAGACGGCCTGCCTCAACAACCTCCGCCAGATCGGGCTGGCCACCATCATGTACGTCAACGAGTACTCGAAGTATCCTGGCTGCATCAAAGTGCCCGAGTTCTACTACGTCTGGCCGGTCCGGCTCTTCACCCAGATGGGAACCAACCGGTCCTCCTTCTGGTGCCCTTCCAACAAGCCGGATTCCCAGTGGGACACCAACGCCAACAAAACCCTCACCCGGGGGATCAACTTCATCATCGCCTCCCCCAACGGCACCCGCTTCAGCTACGGCTACAACGACTGGGGCGTGGGCCGGGTGACGATGAACATCCGCGAACAACTCGGTTTGGGCGGCGACATCAATCCCCCCGCCCAACCCGAAATGCCCGAAAGCCGGGTCCGTTCCCCCGCCAACATGATCATGCTCGCCGACAGCAGGACCGACGGTTCCTGGGACGGCAACATCGACCCGAAGGAAAGCGACCAGTGGCCGTCCAAACGCCACAGCGGCAACTGCGAAATCATGTTTGCCGACGGTCATGCCGAATCGGCCAAACGGCAGAACGTGGTCGATCCCCGCAACGAAGAGTGGCGCCGCCGCTGGAACAACGACAACCAGCCGCACTGGGAGTTCAACTGGCAGGGGGACGACGGCACCAGCCCGGATTGATCCGGCGGAGGGCAGGCTGCCTGCACCGGCCCGCCGAACGCCTCGAGGCCAAAGAACCGGCCCGGCCCCCGCAGCAGCAGGGCGCCGGGCCGTCGAGTGTTCGGGCCGCCGGGCGTGGCGGGTGCGTCGTCGGCCTCAGACCGTGTAGGTGGTGCTGGCGGTGCTGCCGCCCTTGCCGGTCCAGTTGGTGTGGAAGAACTCACCCCGCGGCCGGTCCACCCGCTCGTAGGTGTGGGCGCCGAAGTAATCCCGCTGGGCCTGGAGCAGGTTGGCCGGGAGACGCTCGCTCCGATAGCTGTCATAGAAGGCCAGCGCGGTGCCGAAGGCCGGGACCGGGATGCCCCGCTTGGCGGCGGTGGCCACCACGTTGCGCCAGGCCCGCTGGCTGTCGCGGATGGCCTTCTTGAAGAAGGGATCCAGCATCAGGTTGGCCAGCCGCCGGTTCTTGTCGAACGCCTCCTTGATCTTGCCCAGGAAGACGCTGCGGATGATGCACCCGCCCCGCCAGAGCAGGGCGATGCCGCCGAAATTCAGCTTCCATCCGTAGTTCTCGGCGGCGGCGCGCAGGAGCATGAAGCCCTGGGCGTAGGAGACGATCTTGGCGGCGTAAAGGGCCTGCCGGATCTCGTCGATGAACTTGGCCTTCTTGGCCGGATCCTTGGCCTGCGGCAACAGCGGCTTGGGCCCGCGCAACCGCTTGGCGGCCTTGAGACGCTCCTCCTTCATGGCCGAGACGCAGCGCGCGTACACCGCCTCGGCAATGAGGGTCACCGGCACGCCCAGATGGGCCGAGCTGATGACCGTCCATTTGCCGGTGCCCTTCTGGCCGGCGGTGTCGAGGATCTTGTCCACCAGCGGCTGGCCGTCCTCGTCCTTGAAGGCGAGGATGTCCCGGGTGATCTCGATGAGGTAGGAGTTCAGCTCGCCCTCGTTCCACTGCTTGAACACCTCGTGCATCTCGTCGGCGCTCATGCCCAGTCCGTCCTTCATGAGCTGGTAGGCTTCGCAGATGAGCTGCATGTCGCCGTACTCGATGCCGTTGTGGACCATCTTCACGTAGTGGCCGGCGCCGTCGGAGCCGACCCAGTCACAGCAGGGCGAGCCGTCGGGCGCCTTGGCGGCGATGGCCTGGAAGATGGGCTTCACATGCGGCCAGGCGGCCGGGGAGCCGCCGGGCATGATCGACGGGCCGTGGCGGGCGCCTTCCTCGCCGCCGGAGACGCCGGTGCCGATGTACAACAGCCCCTTGCTTTCGACGTACTTGGTGCGCCGGATGGTGTCCTCGAAATTCGAGTTGCCGCCGTCGATGATGATGTCGCCCGGCTCGAGCAGCGGGATGAGGTGTTCGATGAACTCGTCCACGGGACGCCCGGCCTTGACCATGAGCATGACCCGGCGGGGGCGTTTGAGTTTGGCGACCATCTCCTCGAGCGAATGGGCGCCCTGGATGCGGGTGCCCTTGGCCGCGTTGGCCAGGAAGTCGTCCACTTTTTGGACGGTGCGGTTGTAGGCCACCACGGTGAAGCCGTGGTCGTTCATGTTCAGGATCAGGTTCTGGCCCATGACGGCCAGCCCGATGACGGCAATGTCAGCGGTAGGTTCCGTATTCATGATCTGGTGATGCTCTCGTCGTCCAAGCAGCGGGGGCGGACCCCACCCCGAAAACGGGTTCACCATAATGGAACCGGCCGGCCGGGCGAGCCGAAATTGGGAGGGCGGCAGGGGGCGAAGGGCGCGGCGGCGGGGAGGCCGGCGGCGCGGCTAACGGACCTGGTCGGCCTGCTCGAACGCCTCGAGGATGCGGCTGAAGGTGTTGCGCAATTCGCTGTAGTTGCGCACGTCCACCGTGAACCGGTCCCCGGTGTTGGGGAGGCTCACCGCGCTGCCGTCCCAGCGCAGCAGGTTGCTGGCCCGCCGCTGGTGGTGGGTCCGCGGGGTGACATCGAACACCGCCAGGTCCTCCGGCACCAGGAACTGGCTGTCCATCGCCAGCACGCGGCGGGGGTGGCCCTGACGGTTGGCGCCGGGTTGAGACCACCGGGGCGCACTGACCGGCACCGGCTCGTTGGGTTCGTCGAACAGCCGCGTGTTTTCGCCGTGCCGGTAGTAGTAGCTGCTTTGGGACTGGCTGGTCCCGGCCCGGGCCAGCTCGGCGGCGGTTTGCTGCCGTTGATCCGTGCCGGGGCAGAAAAACACCCGCGCCTCGCCGCCCAAGTAGCCGTCCAGCAACAACCCCAATCCCACCGGCCGGCCGCCCCACATCGAGACCAGACTCGTGGGGGCGCCGGTCGAGGGGTAGAAGTTGCCCGGATTGGTGAAGGGGGGCGCCTTGGGGCCGAAGGGCAGGCGGTCGTTCCAGTCGTCGGCGTAAGCGTGAAGGGCCACCCCCATCTGGCGGAGGTTCGACACACAGGCGGCCCGTTGGCCCGCGGCGCGCGCCGAGGCGAGGGCCGGCAGCAACAACGCGGCCAGGATGCCCAGCACCGCCAGCACCACCAGCAGCTCGACCAGGGTGAATCCGGTTTGTCTTGGGTCCGCGCGGCTCAACGTCCGGTTCCTCCCTGCCTCAGAGTGCCTGTTCCAGCCGGTAGAACCGGCCCCGCTGCCCGGCGAGCGTCTCGCTGAAGGAGGCCCGGCCTTCGGGGTCGGTGGTCAGCTCGATCACCGTCTGCCACTGCCCGGAAGGCGCGTCGGGCGTCGGCGCCGCCAACACCCGGTAGATCGTCTCCGGCTCCCCGACGACGTCGAATGTGAACTGATCGCCAATCACGGCCGGGTGGGCGATCCTCGGACCGGTCACCTCGCGCAGTCGCACGTTGTCCACGTCCCAGAACCCGCCGGCCAGCTCGAAAGGCACCGTCGAGATCAACGCGATCCCGATGGGACGGCCCGCAGCCGGCGAATCCGGCCAGATGGTGGGAGTCCGCACCGAAAAATCGATGAAGTGGGTCCGGCTGGCGGGGAAGACGTCCTGCGAGTAAATGACCTCGGTCGCTGCCACCGGTACATGTTCGCCGGTTTCACTCAGGTAGTAGAGCTGCAGGGTCAGCGGCACGCCCTCCAGCATCCCGTAGCCCCCGCCGATCAGCCCGACCGTCAGTTCATAAGCCTTGAACGGCTCGTACACCGCGCCGAACGGCTCGGCCGGCGGCACGCCGCTCCAGTCCACCGCGTTGGCGTCCAGAAACACCCCGGCGCCCGGCACCGCAAACAGGAACAACGCCTGCTCGCCGTCCATGTTGTCGATGTGGTCCTCCGCGCCCGGGGCGGTGTTTTGGAAAACACCCGTCAACTGGGCCCATGGGCCCTGCTGTTGCTCGTCGTACCATTCCGGCTTGGGCATCTCCTGCCAGCGATCGATTCGCGGATCGGCGAAGTCGGTGTCCGGCGATTCGAAAGAGCCGTTGGGGACCGGAAGGAAGCCGGGTGGGGTGGCGGCGTGGAGCGCCAGCCAGCCGGCTCCGAGGGCGGCGGCGACTTTCAGGTGGGTCCATCCTCCCCGGCGAGGCGAAGCCGCGCGGGGTCCGATTGGCCTGTCTGGTTTGGATTCTGCCATGTGCGTGTTGTTTCCCTGATGTGGTTGTCCAGACGACACGCAGCCGGAACAGGTTGCAAACTTCCGGCCGATGCCCGGCAAACCATGGCAGATTCGCCCCCGGACGCAAGTCCGGCCGGTGCCGCAGTGGGCGGACCGCCCCGGTTTTGGGGGTGGGGACTGGTGGCCAAGGCGGCGGCCCCGGCAGCGTTCCGGTTTTCGGCCGTGCCGCCGCCGGAATCGGGGCGTGACAAGGCGCCGGCCGGCAGGGTATCCTTTCCGGACTCCGGACCCGCGACCTTGCCGGAGGACAATTCGCATCCGAAGTCATGAGCAAGAAGACCACCCCCAAACGGAAGGGACTGCTGGCCGGTGGCAACTGGATCATCGACCAGGTCAAGCTGATCGACGTCTATCCGCAGCCGGAGACGCTGGCCAACATCCTGGAGCAGACCCAGGGCACGGGCGGAGCGCCCTACAACGTGCTGGTGGACCTGGCCGTCATGGGCGCGCCATTCCCGCTGATGGCCGCGGGCTTGGTGGGCAAGGACGCCCTGGGTGAGCAGATTCTGGCGCATTGCAAGAAGTTGGGCATCGACACCAAGCACCTCAAGGCCACCAACAAGGCGCCGACCTCCTACACCGACGTCATGACGGAGAAAAACGGCGGCCGTCGCACGTTTTTCCACATGCGCGGCGCCAACGCCTTGTGGAAGGGCGAGGGCTTGGACTTCAAGAAGATCAAGGCCAAGCTGTTCCACCTCGGCTACCTTTTGCTGCTCGACGAGCTGGACAAGCCGGACAAGAAGCACGGCACCAAGGCCGCCGCCCTCCTGGCCGCCGCCCAGGAGGCGGGCTTGAAGACCAGCGTGGATGTGGTCAGCGAGGACAGCGACCGGTTCAAGCAGATCGTCACCCCGGCGCTTCAGCACGTCGATTACTGCATCCTCAACGAGATCGAGGCGGGTCGCACCACCGGGTTCCGGATTCGGGAGGCGGACGGCACGCTCAACCCGGTTTTTCTCCGCCATGCCGCCGGCGCCCTGCTGCAGATGGGCGTCCGGGAGCTGGTCGTCATTCACTTCGCCGAAGGCGCCTTCGCCCGGACGCGGAAAGGGGAGGATTTCTGGCAGTCCACCGTGAACGTGCCGGCGAAGAAGATCGCCGGAACGGCCGGTGCGGGCGACGCGTTCTGTGCCGGGGTGCTCTGGGGATTGCACGAGGAGTGGGAACTGCCCAAGTGCCTCGAGCTGGGGGTCATCGCCGGCGCGGCCTCGTTGCTCGAACCGACCTGCACCGCGGCCATGAAGCCGGTGGACAAGCTCCGCGCCATGGCGGCCAAGTTCAAGTTCCGCCCCCCGATCGAGCCGGAGGACTGAGCGGCGGTGGGGCGCCGGGCCAGCGCGGCACCGGCCCCCCCGGTCCGGTCGTCGGGCTTCGGAAACCAAACAGCGCCGCCCGGGGGGCGGCGCTGTTCGTTTGCGCGGGAGGGGTTCGACCGGCGGCCAGCGGGCCAACCGCGTTGATCAGGATCGACACCCGGATATGTGCACCGCGGTCGAGTGCATG
>RFJD01000214.1 GCA_003695015.1 Verrucomicrobiota bacterium
CGGGAACTGACCGCCGAACGGCTCCGGGCCTTCCTCGATCGACTCGACGTCCATCGCCGGGCCATCCGCCGCGAGCGCCTCAACGGCCTCCCCGACACGCTGCGCCTGCTCCGTCGCTTCCTGAAACCGCGTCCCACCCCCGAACCCACGCCTGCGCTCCAGCCGGCCTGAGCCCCTATGAAAGCGCTGCGCCTGTTGAGCCTGCCCGGGACGATCCTCCGACGTCGGTTCGGCGGCGCCGGCCGGCCGCGTTTCCTGACCCACGTGGTGACCTTCGCCTGCAACGCCCGTTGCGTGATGTGCGACAGTTGGCGCAAGGACACGAGCGGCGAGCTGGACGCCGGGGAAATCGAGGCCATCTACCGCCAATTGCCGCCGATGGACATGGTGCGGCTGACCGGCGGGGAACCGTTCGTCCGGCCCGACCTGCCGGACATTGCCCGGCTGGCCCTCCGGTGGCTGCGGCCCCTCTGCCTGCACCTCACCACCAACGGGTTTCTCACCGACCGCATCGTGCGCTTTTGCGAAACGCGCGAACGCTCCACGCCATTGCGGCTTCTCGTGTCCATCGACGGCCCGGCGGAACATCACGATCGGATCCGCGGCCACGCCGGCGCCTTCGACGCCGCCATGGCCACGCTCGACGCGCTGGCGCCACGACGCCGCGAGCTCAACCTCGTGCTCGGCGTGAACCAAACGATCGTGGACCCCGCCGGCATCGAGGCTCATCGCCGGTTGGAGGCGTTGCTCCGACCCCGCGGCATCCCGCTGAACGCCGTCCTCGCCTATCGGCAAAGCGCCCTGTACGACCGCCGCCCTTCGGTGAACCTCGCCCCGGCGCATCCCGGCGAGTACCGGCCGCACGGGGACTTCTCCCCGGAAGACCTCGCCGAACTGTTCGCCGCGGTCGAAGCCGGCATCCGGCGGCTGCCATGGGCCGATCGCATCGCCAAACGCTACTACTGGCGGGGACTTCGGGCCCGGTTGCTCCGGGACACTCCGTTCACCCAGCCGCCCTGCGTGGCGCTCCATGCCCATCTGCGGTTGTTGCCGGACGGTCGGGTGCCGGTCTGTCAGTTCAACACCGGGACGGTGGGTTCCCTGAAAGAATCCGCCTTCGCCGACGTGTGGACCAGCCCGGCGGCCGAAAGGCAACGCCGCTGGGTGCGCGCCTGCCCCGGCTGCTGGGCGGAATGCGAGGTTCTCCCCAGCGCCCTCTACACCGGCGCCATCCTCCGGACGGTGTTCGAGGTGACGACGGTGCCGCCGGAGCGCCCCGTGCCCACGGCCGCGCCCCACCAGGCCCCGGCGCCGAAATAGCCGCCCAAGCGGCCGGAGCCGGGGAACGCACGGTCGCGCGGACCTTGCCGCGAGCTGCGTTTGCGGTTATGCCAACGGGCGTGCACCTGCGCTATTCGCCCACGATTCCCCGAAGCCGGCTCGCCACGCCGCTTGCCTGGCTGACGGGGCTGATATGGACGGCCGGTTTGCTGCCGGCTTTCGCGGCGGGACGCCCCGCCTTTCTGACGCCACCCTATCTCCAGAACGTGCGGCCCGACGGGATCACCATCATGTGGGAAACGGCCGGGGACAGCGAAGGCTCCGTAGAGTACGGCCCGGACCCGGGCTACGGCAACCAAGTCATGGCCGCCAGGGAGCCGACGGGCGCCGGTTCCTGGGTGCATCGGGCCGTGCTGCAAAATCTCCTGCCGGACAACACCTACCACTTCCGGGTGTGGAGTGGCGGTCTGCCGGACGTGGATCGGCAGTTTCGGACGGCGCCCGACGGGCCGGCGGATTTCAGCTTCGTCGTCTGGGGCGACAGCCAGGGCAACAATCACGGGGCTTTTCCGGGCGATCCGGACGAACCCACCAAGGCCATGATGCGCCACATGGCGGCCAGCGGTTGCGCCTTCGGCGTGACCGTGGGCGACTTGGCGGAAAGCGGCGCCTCCTACAGCGACACCCGCCGCTATTACCTCGATCGCGTGGCCCGCCTGCTCGGGACCCAAGTTCCGTGGTTCGTCGCCTGGGGCAATCACGACGGCGGCCGCGACGCGGTGATCCGCCGGTTCGCCGATCAACCCAGCCAAGAACGCCCGCGTTTCGGCCCCGGCTATGGCAGCTTCTCCTTCGACTACGGCGGCTGCCACTTCGTCTGCCTGGATTACGCCACCGCAGCCGCCGACATCCGCACCTGGCTGCGACAGGACCTGGAACAAGCCGCCGCCCGACGCCCGCGATTCACCTTCCTGTTCATCCACGTGCCGCCGTTTTGCGAACTGTGGATCGACGGCGACGCGGCCCTCCGCCGGGAGCTGACGCCGTTGCTGGAGGAGTTCGGCGTCGCCGTCTGTTTCAGCGGCCACACGCATGAGTACGAGCGGGGCTGGTTGAACGGCGTGTACTACTGCGTCACCGGGGGCGGCAGTTGGTTGGACTCGCCGGAAGTGCTGGTCCACGACTGGCCCCACATGACCGTCGGCGGTTACCACGAGATCCCCGGTGTGCCGCGGCCCGGTCCCAATCGCGGCGGCGGCCTGATCAACGAATACGTGCGCGTCGAGGTGCGCGGGGATGAGTTCGTCGCCTCGATGATCGGCTTTCGGCCCGACGGCACGGAGGTCGGCGTCCTCGACGTGTTTTCCGGCCGGGCCGGCGAACCGCCGACGCCGCTGGAACGACCGCTGGTGGGCGGTCCGGAAAAAGCGGATTTCTTCCGCGATCCGACCATCGAGCTCTGGTGTTCGCCTTTTGCGCCCGGGGCCGCGAGCACCGAGACGTGGGCCCGCACCGAGTGGCGGGTGTCACCAAGTCCCGACGGCGCCCCGCCCTGGCTCTGGGAAGGCACGACACCTGCCGGCCGGACCAACCTCGCCGTGCCCATGGCAGAGCTGGCGCCCGGTCGGACCTGCTACGTCCAAGCCCGACACCGCACCACCTCCGGACGGATGAGCGCCTTCTCGGATCCTTGGCCGGTGGCGATCGGGCCCGCCCCCATCCACCTCGAGGATTTCGAAACCACGCCGGAGTTTCGGTTGCCGGCCGGTTGGCGGGTCTTTTCCCGCAGTTGGGTCGATGTGGACGCCGCCGACCCGGAGAACCCGCGGTCGAACACCTACCGCTCATGGACGGTGGTTTCGGCGGAGCGACTGGAACGGGTGTTCGGCGCGAACCGGATCAACGTTCCCCTCGTGGTCCAGGGCAATTCGGTTTACTTCGAGTCGGACCACCGCAACGGCGTGCAGTGGGGCGAGTTGTTCACGCCGCCGTACGACCTGCGCGGCTGGCGCGACATCACGGTGACCTTCCTCAGCAACTACATGCAGAACCAGGACAGCCTGGGGGCGATCGAATACACCGTGGACGGCGGCGCGCATTGGCGGCCGCTCCTGGCCCTGCTGGATCAGGCGGATGTCATCCGGACCGCCCCCGGAGGGCCGGTCGATGCGCCGGCCACGTTGACCCGGGTGGACCCGGACGGGGTGCCGACCGCCGACGCCGGCCGGGCTTCCGGCGGAACCTACGGCGAACATCTGCGGAACCGCGATTGGGTGGCGTGGACCGGGGCCATCGATCCGCGGGTCAACGACGACCCCACCGAATCCAAGCGCTTGGAAGTGCTCCGGGTGCCGGGAGCGGACGACCAGCCGCGGGTGCAGTTCCGGTTCCTGTACGTGGGCACGGGAAGTTGGTTCTGGGGCATCGACGACTGGTCGATCTTCGGAACGCCCATCCTGCCCAAGACGCTCCGCATCACGGCGGTGAAGGTGGAAAACGGCGGCCTGCGGGTTTCCTGGACGCCAACGACGGCGCGCCTCCGGATCGAACACCGGTCCAGCCTGGCTCACGGCGACTGGGAGGCGGCGTCCGGGACCTTGGACGGAGCCGACGGCTCGGTCTGGCTGCCGCTGGCCGACGACGCCGGTTTTTTCCGCCTGCGCGCCGAGCCCTGAGCGGGCTCCGCGCCCGGCCCGGCAACGGCCACCGCGTTTCGGCCGACCGGTTTGCGCGTGACGGCGCCGGTGGGGCTTTGGCATAAACCAACGCCATGGCAACGCTGGCGCCATCCGAAGTTCGTCGAGCCCTGGCCGATCTGCCCGGGTGGTCGCGTCACCGCGGCGCCATCCGCCGCACCTACCAATTCGCCGATTTCCCGGAGGCCATCCGCTTCGTCAACGCGGTGGCCCGGTTGGCCGAGCGGGCCAACCACCACCCGGACATCGACATCCGCTACAACCAGGTCACCCTCCGGCTGACCACCCACGACGCCGGCGGACTCACCGAAAAAGACTTCGAACTGGCCCGCGCCATCGACCAGCGCCTCCACTGAATCCGCCTCCACCACCTTTCCCATGGAAGACATCCAGCGCCGTTTCCGAGAACAGTTCGGGACCGACCCCGTGTGCGTCACCCGCGCGCCCGGCCGCGTCGAGGTCCTGGGGAACCACACCGATTACAACCAAGGCTTGGTCATGGCCTCCGCGGTGGACAAGTTCGTCACCATCGCCGCCTCGCCCCGGCCCGACAATGAGGTCCACTTGGCCTCGACCGCC
>RFJD01000215.1 GCA_003695015.1 Verrucomicrobiota bacterium
GGCGGACAGCCGGGCGGTCTGGGTCCCGGTCGAAGGCCCCAAACCACCGCCCGAGCGGCTCACCCTCACGCCGGCGGTCTTGGCGGCGGCGCGGGAGGCATGGGTCCTGGTTTCGGGCAGCGGCAAGGAGACGGCCCTCCGCGAATCCCTGCAACCCGGTGGCCGGACGCCGCTGGCCGACCTGCTGCGCCGGCGCGAACGGACGGTGATCTTCAGCGACGTGGCGCCCTGAACTGCCCGCCGCAGTCCCTGCCGCGGCACTGCGCTGGAACGCGCCCGTCTTTTTCGGCACGTCGGACCGGCCGCCAGACGCGCTGGAACGTGAACGGGGTTGTCGGGCCGGAAACGGCCGGAAGAGGCCGGCGGGGTTTCCGGGTTTCTCAGGCGAGCGCCTTTCGCAGGAAACGCAGCCCGCCCCGCGCCAGGACCTCGGGCGACTTCTCGATCGGCCGCCAGATGGCCGCGGCGGTGGCGATCATCTCCATCTCGTGGGAGAAGGATTCGATGACCACGTCACCGTCGTAGCGGATGGCCTTGAGGGCGGCGCCGATGCCGGGCCAGTCGATGTGGTCCTTGCCGGGCGTGCCGCGGTCGCAACCGCAGGCGTGCAGGTGTCCCAGATGCCGGCCGGCCTTGCGGATGGCCTTGGGCTGGAACTTTTCCTCGATGTTCATGTGGAAGGTGTCGAGGTGCAGCTTCAAGGCCGGGCTGCCGACGTCCTTGATCATCTGCAAGCCCTGCTCGCAGGTGTTGATGAAGTCGGTCTCGAAACGATTGAGCGGCTCGAGACAAATCCGGATGCCCTTCTTCTCCGCGTACCGGCAGACCTTCTTGAGGTTGCGGACGACCAGCTTCCATTGCCGGGCCCGTTCCTTGGGCGGGGCGCCGCCGACCCGCCCCACCGCGGAATAGACCGGCCCGATCACCGAGTGCGCCCCAAGAATCACCGCATAGTCGATGCACTTCTTGAGGTAATCGATCGAGTTCTTCTGCGCTTGGGCGTCGCCCCGCAGGTCGCGGTCCAAACCGAACATCCCGCAAACCGTGGCGCAGGGCAGACCGGCCTTGTCGAGCTCCGCCCGGACATACTCCGGGTCGATGCCGTCCGGATTGTCCACGGGGATTTCGACACAATCGAAGCCCCATCGTTTGAAGGTCTTGAACCAGACGGTGCCCTCGTTGGTGAACGGGAAACTGAACAGGAATGCGTTGACGCCGATTCTCATGGTGTGTTGCGTGTGTTGTGCTTTCGGCGAGGCAGCGTAGGTGGATCGACCGCGCCCGCCAAGCTTTTCTCGTTGCCACCGCTTCGGCCCGTCCGTCTTGGGATGATCGAGCGGGCGGCTCGACCGCGCCGCGCCCGACGCGGTTTCCGTGTTCCACAGCCGCGGCGTCCGGGCGGCAAAGGACGAATCGCCGTGGCGCGACGTTGGCCGGTGCGGCACGGCCGACTATGCTCCGCGGCATGGAATCGGGACGGGAAAGGCGGACCGGCGGCAACGGGCATCCGGACAGGCCCGCGGCGCGCCGGGTGTGGAAGGCGGCTTGGGCGGCGGCGTGTTGCCTGGCGGCGGGCGCGCCGGTCGCCGTGGGCCAGGCGGATCCGGCCCCCACGGTCGTGGTGATTTCCCCTCACAACTCCTCGATCCGTTACGAGTTCGGGCGGGCTTTTGCCCGGTGGCACCAGGAAACCTACGGCCGGCCGGCGCAGGTCGAGTGGCGCAACGTGGGCGGTACGTCGGATGCGGTGAAGTTCGTGCTCTCGGAGTTCGAGTCCAAACCGGAGGGCATCGGCATCGACGTCTTCTTCGGCGGCGGTCCCGAGCCCTATTTGCGGCTGGCGGAGATGGATTTGGCCGAGCCGTGTCCCCTGCCGGCGGAGGTTTTGGCCGGCATCCCGCAGCGGGCGGCGGGCATCGAGTTGTACGACCCCCAGTTCCGCTGGTACGGGGCGGCGCTTTCGAGCTTCGGCATCCTGCAGAACCTGCGCGTGCTGGAGCGGCTGGGGCTCGATCCGGTGGAACGTTGGGCCGACCTGGCGCGACCGGAACTGTGCGACTGGGTGGCCGGCGGCGACCCGCGCCGCAGCGGCACCATGAACAACATGTACGAGGCCTACCTGCAGGCCTGCGGTTGGGAACGCGGCTGGCAATTGCTCACCCAACTGGCCGGCAACATCAGCCAGTTCGACCGGCTCAGCTCCAGCACCGCCAAACAGGTCACCTTGGGCGAGGCCGCCTGCGGCCTGGCCATCGATTTTTACGCCTTCACCCAGATCGCCTATGCCGGCCGCACCAACCTCACCTTTGTCCTGCCCCGCGATTTCACCGCCATCAGCATCGACGGGATCGCCGTGTTGAAGGGCGCGCCGCACCGCGAGCTGGCCCGGCGGTTCGTGCGGTTCGTCATGGACGAACCCGGCCAGAAACTCTGGCACCTGCCCAAGGGACACCCCGAGGGGCCGCAGCGGTTTTCGATCGAGCGCATGGCCGTGCGGCCCGACCTCTACCGGCGTTATCGCGACGTCAGCAACGTGGCCTTTTCGCCTTTCGAGTTGCAACAGACCTTCCGTTACGACCCGCGGCTGGCCCAAGCGCGCCGGGACGTCATGTCCGCCATGTTCGGTTCGTTGCTGGTGGACACGCACACCGAGTTGCGGGCGGCGTGGAAGGCGGTGATCCGGCGCGGCCTTCGCCCGGACGAGGTCGCCGAACTGGGCCGGGTGCCGCTGGGGGAACAGGAGGCGCTGGGACTGGCGCACCGGGAATGGAAGGACCCGGCTTTCCGGACGCGCCAGCGCATCCAGTGGCAGAACTGGGCGCAGGCCAAGTACCGCCGGCTGGTGCGCGGCGGGGCCGACTGACGCAAA
>RFJD01000216.1 GCA_003695015.1 Verrucomicrobiota bacterium
GCGGCCGATCGGGACCGCGACCTTTTTGCCCTTGCGGTGTGTCACCATCGGCGCAACATGCCGGAAAACCCATCCCGGTTGCCGGCGGCGGTTCGCGGAGTTTGAACGCCGCGCGGCCGCCGGAGTCGGAGAAAACAGACAGGAGATTCAGCCATGAGAACCAAAACCCTGATTCCGATTCTCACCCTCACCGCCGCCATGACGTGGTCGGCCGGCGCTCCCCTCCGGGCTCAAGCGGGCCAGGAGGAAGTGGCCAGGGCACCGCGTCCTGAGGCGGAGCGAGTCGAACGCCAACAAGCCGCCGCCGAGGCCCGCCTGCGCGAGCGGTCCGAACTCCGACGACAGGTGGTCGAACTGGAGCGCCACCTTGCCGAGCTGCGCGAACGCGGCAAGGCGGAGGAGGCCCGCGAGGTCCAGGCCAAGTTGCTCCGGCTGCGGAACCGCTTGCAACAGATGGCTGCCCAGGACCGGCCGCCCCGGCCGGAACAGGCCGAGCGCGAACGCGCCGAACGCCGCGAAATGGCCGAAAGGGAACGGGCGGAACGGGAGCGGGCCGAACGCCGCGAGATGGCCGAACGCCGGGAGATGGCCGAACGGGAACGCGCCGAGCGTCGTGAGATGGCCGAGCGCGAGCGCCGGGAGGCGTTGCGGCCGTTTCGCGGTCAACCCGAACGGCTCGAGCGTCCGCCGCGCCCCGAGCCGCGGCGCCTGCCGCCGCCGCCCGAGGAACTGGAGCGGCGCCTGCACCATCTCGAAGTGGCGCTGGAGAACCTGCGGGCCGGCGGTTTCGAAGAGGTCGTCCGGCGGTTGGAGCCGATGGCGGGTGAGTTGCGCCAGGCCCTCGAGCAGCGGGCCCGTCCGCCGATGCCGCCGGTCGAGGCCGTTCGCGGGGCCGTCGAGCGGCTGCAGCATCAGATCAACGAGCTGCGGGAAGTCCTCGGCCATCTGAACGCCCGGATCGAGCGGCTCGAACGCCGGGCCGCCGCCGACGAGGAAGACGAGGACGAGGAAGCCTGCGAATGCGAGCACGCCAAGAAGGACAAGAAGCACAAGGCCAAACACGAGAAGGAAGAGGAGGACGAGGAACACGAGGAAGGGCATGAGGACTGACCGCTGAGCCCGGTCGCTCCGGGAAAAGGCAAACCCGGCGGGCGAACCCCGCCGGGTTTTCTGTAGGTCACGGCCAAAGCGGCGCTGGGCGGGAGCCCCCCGGCGCGCCGCCGCGGGTTTCACCAAGGCAGCGGATGGAACCGCCATCGGGCCGCTCCCCGGCCGGCGGGATCGAGTTCCGCCGTCAAAAAGCCGCCGTCCTTGAGAAGCTGGCATCCGGTCAGGGAGGGGCAGAGCCGGACGCGAAACGGTTTCCACAGACGGGCGCGACGGAGGGCCGTGCTGAAGCGGCGAACGGCATTGCCGAGGAAGGTGATCCGCGGCATCCCGGCCAGCAGCCGGCTTTGTTTGAGGACCAACGGGGTGTGGAGATGGCCGATGACGGTGGTGTCCAGTTGCGGCAGGACCCGTTGGACCGCCGGCTCCTCGGCGAGGAAGGGCAGGGCGGTGGGGTCGTGACAGAAGAGCAACAGGCGCTGGTCCGGCTGCAACCGGTCGCAGGCCGCGGTGATGGCGGCGAGATGCTCGCGGCGGAGCTCTTCCCAGCGCGACCGTTCCTCCGGCAACGCTTCCGGCAGATAGACGGGCAGGGCGATCAGGGTCGAAACCACGCCCAGCAGGACCCACGGGCCGAGTTCGCGCGACCACAGCGGTTCCAAGCCGAACTCCCCCCGCAACCGCTCGTAACTGGCCAGCCGCAAGCCGCCGGCGCCGCCCAGGAGGCTGAACTTGCCCAGCTCGTGATCGCCCCAGGTGATGGCCAGCCGGTCGCCGAACCGTTGCCGCAGTTTGGCGAAACAGAGGCGGGCGCTTTCGGCCGCCGCGTCGTCGCACACCCCCACGAAGGCGCTGTCGCAGGTGTAATCGCCGTTGACCACCGCCAGGTCGGCGTCCGGGGCCGCGCCCAGGAAGCGGTCCAGCATGTGGGTGTGGCTCAGGGGATCCCGCAGCCAGATGTAGTGCCGGTACCACCGGAGGGCGAGCCGGAGGACGGGGTTGCCGACCGCCCGGCTTTCGTAGTCCTGGCGCGCCTTTTCGGCGGGGCCGGCGTAATGGATGTCGCTGGCGACGACCAGCCGGAAGGGCTCGGCCATGGCGGGGTCAGAGACGGCGGACGCTCAGGGCCAGTTGCCGGCGCAATTCCTCGCGGTTGCGGGCGTCGTAGAACTCGACCGGGTTGAAATCGTCGGTCAGGACCATGCCCGCCTCGGGCCGCAACGGCGGCGCCCCGGCAAAGGCGGAACGGGCCTGGCCGAGGAGATGGGGCGGCACTTGCGCGAAGTCCATCGGCCGTTCGGGCGAAAGCGGCTCGCGGTCCGAGGCGACGAAAAAGACGTTGCCGTTGCCGCTGGCATGGATGCGGACGGACCGGAACACGGCGCCGAGCGTTTTGCGGAGGGAACCGATCTGGAAATCGCGCCCGGGGGCGAACTCGCCGAACGCGTTCATCACCAGGACACCGCCCGGCCGGAGACAGCGGCGCATGGCGGCGAAGGCTTCGCGGGTCATGAGATGGGAGGGCGGGGACTCGCCCAGGAAGGCGTCCAACACCACGGCGTCGTAGCGGTTGGTGGTCGTGTCCACCACGTAGCGGCCGTCGGCGAGAATCAGGTTCACGGCGGAGGGATCGAAGTCGAAGTACTCCTGCGCCAGCGGCACGACGGCGCGGTTGATTTCCACCACGTCCACCCGGGCCCCTTCGGCGGCGAATTGCCGGGGGACGATGCCCACGCCCAAGCCGATGCAGAGGATGTCGCGGGCCCCGGGATGGTAGCTGCGGGTCAGGCCGTGGAGCATGTAGGTGAAGAGGGAGGAGCTGCGGCCATCGATCGGATCGTAGGAGTTTTGCACGAGCAGGTCGTTGAGGTAGAGCCGGTGGTGGCCGGAAGCGTCTTCGACCACCTGCATGAGGCCGAAGGGCGAATTGCGCCGGGCCAGCTCGCGCAGCGAATCCTCCAACCGGAGGGGCGGCGACGCGAGGGCGACCAGACCGATGCCGATTGTCACCAGCGCGGCGCCGGCGGCTCCGAGCAGGAGGCGTCGTTCCCACACGGCGAAGAACACAACCGCCACGGCGGCCAGCGCGGCGGCCACCAGGACCAGGGTCATCGTGTTGGGCACGTTGGGAATGAGCACATAGCCGACCAGCAGGGTGCCGAGCACACTGCCCAAGGTGCTCAGGGCGGTGAGACGTCCCACATTGCCGCCCACCACGCTCAGGTCGCCGGTGATCACCTTGACGAAAAACGGTCCGACCATCGCCAGCGTGGCCAGCGGGATCAGGAACAAGGTCAGCGAAGCCAGCAGGCTGCCCAAGGCGAGGTTCACCCGCAGGAAGGCGAACGCGAGGGGTTCGACGCCCCAGGCGGCCACGGCCAGCCAGATCGCCGCCAGCAGGATCCCGCCGTAAATCCAGCGCAGGCGCGGGCTGCGGTCGGCCAGCCAACCGCCGGCGGCGTAGCCCATGGCCAGTGCCAGCAACGCCATCGTGATCTGGGCGGTCCAGACGAAGGTCGAGGTGCCGAAATACGGCGCCAGCAGCTTGGCCCCCAGCACTTCCACGATCATGATCGCGCCCCCGGTCAGCATCGCGGTGCCGTAGAGGAACCGGCGCAGGCCCGGGCCCGGCGGGGTGGGTGATCGCTCCGATTGCGTTTTCACGCGCACCTTTTACAGTTTCGGCCCGCGGCTTGCGAAGCCGATTGCGCCGTGCGGAAGTATCTCCACGTCATTCGGGTGGCGCTGCAGAACACCCTGGTTTACCGCGTGAACTTCCTGTGTCGCGCGGTGTTCGCGCTGGTGCCCATGCTGGCCACCATCCTGCTGTGGCGGGCGGTCTTCGCCAGCAACCCGGACCAAGAACAGGTGGCCGGCTACACGCTCGGCGCAATGACCTCCTACTACCTGCTGATCTTGGTGGTGGATGCGTTGACGGCGGTCACCGAGGACGACTGGCAGATCGCCGCCGACATCCGTGAAGGCCGCATCAGCCAGTTCCTGCTCAAGCCGATCGATTACCTCACCTACCGGCTTTGCCTGTTCGTGGCGGGCCGGCTCGTGTACACGGCCACGGCGGCGGTCCCGGCCGTGGGATTCATCCTGCTGTTGCGGGAGCACTTCGTCTGGCCGGCCGATGGCCTGACTTGGGCGGCGTTCGGCCTGTCTTTGGTGATGACCGGGCTGCTGCAGTTCCTGATCTCCTACACCATGGCGCTACTGGCGTTCTGGCTGCTGGAGATCTCGACCTTTGTGTTCATCCTTTTCGCGTTCGAGTACCTGGCCGGCGGGCATTTGTTCCCGATCGACATCCTGCCGCCGGCGATCGCCGGAGCGCTGTACTGGACGCCGTTTCCTTATCAGCTCTACTTCCCGGTGAGCATCTACCTGGGCCGGGTGGAAGGGGCGGCGATGTGGCGGGGCCTGGCCATCCAGGCCGGTTGGGTGGTCCTGACCTACGGACTGGCGCGCTGGGTGTGGCGGCGCGGCATCCGGCATTACGAGGCGGCGGGCGGATGAAGCCGGAGCTCACCATGGCGGTCCGGACCGGAGGCGACGCGGAAACCTTGGCGGCGCGCGCCCGCCGGCTGGTGCGGGTTTACGCCCTGCTGCTGCGGAACTCGATCATCCGGGAGATGAACTTCAAGGTGAACTTTCTCCTGTGGCTGGTGGTCGAGCTCCTCTGGTTCGCCCTGCAACTGGTCTTCGTGGCCGTCATCTACGAGCACACCGACCGCATCGCCACGTGGTCCAAGTACGAGGTCGTCCTGCTGGTGGGCACGCACCACTTCATCCAGCAGATCTTCAACGCCTTCCTGCTCAACAACTGCGTCCAACTCTCGGAACTGGTGCGCACGGGCAAGCTGGACTTCCTCCTGCTGCTGCCGGTGAACACGCGGTTCCTGGTGTCGGTGAAGCAGTTCGATCCCGGCGGGCTGGTCAACGCCGGCACCGCCGTGGCGGTGATCGTCTATGCGCTGCGGCAACTGGGTTTGTGGCCGACGCCGGCGCAGATCGTCGGGTTCCTGCTGCTTTGTCTGGCCGGCCTGCTGGTCCACTACGCCGTGATGTTCGGTTTGGCCAGCATCAGCTTCTGGACGGTCCGGGCCGAGGGCATCGTCTGGGGCTACTACAACCTGTTCAACATCGCCCGGCTGCCGGATGCGGCCTTTCGGCGGGGGTGGTTCAAGCTGGTGTTCACCTACGCGCTGCCGTTGTTGCTGGTGGCGAACGTCCCGGCCAAGGTGCTGGCGCAAAAGCTGGGTTCGCCGTGGGAAATGCTCCTGCTGGTGGTCATGGCCGCCGCCTGCCACGCCATCTCGGCTTGGGTCTGGCGGGTGTCGGTCCGCCACTACACCAGCGCCAGCTCGTAACCCGGCGTCCGGCGCGGTAAAGGAGGCGTCATGGCAACCGACTATCTGGGCATCGAGATCGGCGGAACCAAACTGCAACTGATCCTCGGCCGGCCGGGCGCGGAACCGGTCCTGCGGCGTCGCTGGCAGGTCGAAGCCGCGGCCGGCGCGGCGGCGTTGCGGGAACGGCTCGAGGCGACGTTGCCCGAACTCCTCGAAGTCCGGCGGCCGGCGGCCGTGGGCGTGGGGTTCGGCGGTCCGGTCGAGCCGGGCACGGGGCGGATTTGCCGGTCTCATCAAGTGCCGGGTTGGGACGGCTTTCCCTTGGGCGAATGGTTGCGGGGCATCACGGGGCTTCCGGTGGTGGTGGAAAACGACGCCAATACCGCGGCCCTGGCGGAGGCCCGGTTGGGGGCGGGGCGCGGCCGGCGGGTCGTGCTCTACGTCACCTTGGGCAGCGGGGTGGGCGGCGGTTTGGTGGTGGACGGCGGGATTTATCACGGAGCGCCGCCGGGCGAATGCGAGATCGGCCACGTCCGGTTGGCGCGTGGCGGGCCGACGGTCGAGGAGCGCTGTTCCGGCTGGGCGGTGGACCGGCGGATACGCGCATGGGTTGCGGGCGGCGCAGAAGGGACGTTGGCCGAGCTGGCCCGGCGGGAGCCCGGCCATGAAGCGCGGCACTTGGGGCCGGCACTGGCGGCGGGGGAGCCGGCGGCACGGCAGTTGTTGGACGAGGTGGCGGGCGAGCTTGCCTTCGGGTTGTCCCATGCGGTGCACCTGTTCCACCCGGAGGTGATCGTGCTGGGCGGCGGGTTGTCGCTGGTGGGCGAACCGCTGCGGGCGGCCGTGGCGGCGGCGTTGCCGGAGCTGCTGATGGAGGCGTTTCGACCGGGACCGGAAGTGCGGTTGGCGGCGCTGGGAGAGGAGGTGGTTCCGCAAGGGGCGTTGTTGCTGGCGGCGGGGGTCGCGCCCGCTGCCGGATGAGGTTGAACCTCGGCCGCGTGGAGCGGTTCCGCCAAGAAACGAGCCGGAAGAGGCGGCCGTCACACCCGCGGCCAGAACCGCAGCCAGGCGCGGAGCCGGCTGCGGGTGAGCAGCTCGCGAAGCAGTTTCTCCAAGTCGAAGCTCTCGGGTTCTTCGATGGGTCGGGTCAGGAACAAGGCGACGATCATCACCATGGCCAGGGCGAGGTAGTACAGGCCGTAGCGATGGCTCAACGGCCCCCAGCCGGTGGTTTCGATCAACCGGGCGGCGTCGATCAACAGGCCCCACAGAATGGGGGCCAGGCCGGCCGCCAGACCGTTGACCACGGAGAACAGGGCGAAAAAGTGGCTGCGGCCCATGGCGGGAATCGTGCCCATCAACAGGCGCAACGTGGACATCTGGACGGCCGCCAGTCCCAGCCCCGCCAGAAAAAGCAGGACCGCCAGCAGCCCACCGGCCGGGGGCAGCCAACCGCCCGCCACCGCGGCGAAACATCCCAACACCCCCACCCACATGCCTTGGGCCATCCAGAGGACCGGTTTGCTGCCGATGCGGTCGAGCCACCGGCCCAGCAGCCACACATTGCTCAGTCCGCCGACAAAAGTGGTGGCCCCGAGCAGCATCACATGTGCCTCCGCGAAGCCCAGCCGGGTTTTCAAGAAGGCGGTGGTGAAGGCCAGCAATCCGCCCGTGGCCAGTTGGTAGCAGGCGCTCTGACGCAGGATCCGCCGGAAGGGGGGATGCGCCGCGATGGCCCGCCAAGGCACCGGCTGGCGCGACCGGGAAACCACGATCTCCGGCGGGGTGGCCTCGGGCATTCGCCGGAGAAAGGCCAGACTCAGGGTGCCGCACCCGGCGCTGAACAGGAACACGAGGGCAAAACGCATCTCCGAGGGCTGCACTCCCAGCAGCCAGGCGACCATGGCGAAGGCGGCCAAGCCGCCGCCGTTGACCCAGGCGGCCTCCACGGCGAGATAGCGGCCCCGCAGTTTGGCCGGTACGAGCGCGGTGATCCAAGGGAGCCAGCCGCAGACCGACAGACCGCGGACCAGGTTGAAGGCGAACAGCACCGATAGCAGCAGCGCCAGCCGCGTCGAGCGCTCGAGGAACGAGCCGGTCAGCGGCACCGCCGCCAAAAGGAACACCAGCGCCACCCGGACGGTCCAACCGCGCAGGACCATGCGTTTCGGGCCAATCCGATCCACGTGGCGGGCGGCCGGGATCTGGAGCAGGTTCAGCAGCGGAACCATCCCGGCGATCAACCCGAGCACCGTGGCGCCGGCTTCCAGCCAGCGGGCGTAGAGGATCACCGGATTGCCGCAGGCGATTTGATAGGAAGCGGCGTTGAGGGCCGCAAACCCAAAGGCATATCGCAGCCCCGGCGGCCAGGTCCGGTTTCCGGAACCCGCCGCGGACTCCGCGTCGTTCACCGGCGAGGGGGACGGCGCACTCATGAGGCGGACCGGCGGGACGGGTTCAGTTCGCGGGGGCAAACTTCACCCGCCATCGCAAACGGAGGTTGCCGGGCGAGGTGAGTCGGACCCGCACCAAGCGGCCTTGTTGGTCGAGCACCGCGGTGACCTGCTCCGGGGCGCGGACCAGCTCGACCGTCCCCGGCTTCAGTGACGGGCTTTCCGGCAGGACGATCCGCAGCTCGTACGGATCGCCGCCCACCAAGTCGCTTTCACCGCTGAGGATGCCTTCCGCCGCATCCCAGTGTTCCCATCGGAGATCCACGACGCCCTGAGTGACATGGCGCGAGGTGCTCAGCACCTGCGGGTGATCGACCGCGGGCCGGATCGCCAGCACGCGGCAGTCGCCGGGCGGGACGCTCAGTTCGAGGCGGTCGCTCCAGGGA
>RFJD01000217.1 GCA_003695015.1 Verrucomicrobiota bacterium
ATCGACGCCGAAGCGGACGGCGAACGCGCCGCAGCGCTCAAGAGCCTGGCCATTCTGGGAAGAACCCGCGAAGTCGGCCTGTTGGTGGACCGGATTTCCCAAGCGCCCGACGCCAGCCGTCGCGACGAATACGCGGACACCCTGCTGGTCCTGGCCGGCCGGGTCGGGCGTTCGGCGGTGTCGGCGTTGCTCCCGTTGGTGAAGGCCTCCGATCCGGCGCGGCGCATCATCGGGGTCCATGCGCTGGCCACCGTGGGAGGCGACCGGGCGGCGCAAGCGGTCATCGGTTTGCTCGACGACCCGGCCACCGAAGTGCAGGACGAGGTCGTGCGGACCCTGTCCACCTGGCCGGGCAACTGGCCCGAAGACATCCAAGTGGGACCGGTGCTGCAAAAGCTGGCGCGCGAGGGCGGCAAACCGGCCCATCAAGTCTTGGGATTCCGCGGTTATCTCCAGCACCTGCAGGTGGCGCCCGGCCTGAGCGACGAGGAGCGTGTCGAGCGCATCCTGCATGCCATGGAGCAGGCGGGCCGGCCGGAGGAACGGCAGGCCGCCATTTCGGCGCTCGGCTCGATCCCCTCGCGCAAAGCTCTGGAGGCGCTGCTGGCCCGGACCGACCAGAAAGAGCTGGCCGGGGCCACGTGGTCGGCCCTCTTGAACCTCGCCGGCGCCAAGGTGCCGGGGTTGAGCCGCGAGGAGCGCCGGCAGTTGCTCGAACGCATCATCCGGGAGTCGGGCAACGAGGCGATCCAGTCGCGCGCCCGTGAGCTGTTGCGCCGACTGCGCTGAAGCGACGGTTCGGGAAGCCGGTTCGCCGGCGGGCGTCAGCCTGGCCCGCCGGCGGCCGGCGGCTTGTTCCCTTGAGCAGGCGGCCGGAGGTGGACGATCGTGGCGCCCCAACCGCCGAACCATCCGCTCGCTTCGGCAAAACGGATCACTTCCGGATGCCGTGCCAGCAGAGCATGCACGGTGCGGCGCAGCACGCCCCGTCCCTTGCCGTGGATGAGGCGGACTTCGAGGATGCCGCGTTCCTGACAGGCGGCCAGGTATTCCAGCACGGCTTCCTTGACCTCACGGGGCTGGACGCCGTGCAGGTCGAACACGCCGTCGATCGGCAGCGGAACGGGCTCCGTGGGCTCGGGGGTTTCCGGTTCAGCCATCGTCGTCACGTTGCCCGGGAAGTGGCCTGCTGGCAAATCCGGAACCGAAAGGTGGCGGCTTTCACCGGCCGGGAACCGTAACCGGAGCTTGGCAAGCCGGCCGCCAGGCCGTATCCAGAAGGTCGCAAAGCGTAAGCCGCAGAACCGTTCAGTGACCAAGACCATCATGAAAACCACACGCCGTCGTTTCTTGAAAATCCAAGCCGGGGCCCTCGGGGCGCTGGCATTGCCCGAGATCGTGCCCGCCAGCGTGCTGGGCCAGAACGCGCCCTCCAACCGCATCGCCGTCGGCTGCATCGGGGTCGGACCCCAGGGACGCGGGGACATGCGGAACTTCCTCCACCAGAACCTCTGCCGGGTGGTGGCCCTTTGCGACATCTCAGGCCGTCATCTCAAGGCCGCCGTGGACACCGTCAGCCAGGTGTACGGCGGCGCCAAACCGATGGTGTACCACCACTACGAGGACTTGTTGGCCCGGCCGGACATCGACGCGGTGTTGATCGCCACACCCGATCACTGGCATGTGCCGGTGGCGTTGGAGGCGGCCCGGCAGGGCAAGGACATGTACCTCGAGAAGCCGATGGGCCTCTCGGTCGAGGACGACCAGGAATTGCGTGCCGCCTGTCGCCGGCACGGACGGATCTTCCAGTTTGGCACCCAGCAACGCTCGGCCCGGCAATTCCGCCAAGCCTGCGAGCTGGTCCGCAACGGCCGCATCGGCCAGCTCAAGAACATCAACGTCTGGTGTGTGGGCAGCCGTCCGGGCGGCTCGACCGATCCCATCGATCCCCCCAAGGACCTCGACTATCCGACCTGGCTCGGACCGGCGCCCAAGACGCCCTACACGCTCGGCAAGGCCTACGATGAGAACGGCGCTTGGAAGACGTGGTGGTACAACTACGACTACGCCCTCGGCTTCATTGCCGGCTGGGGGGTGCATCCCTTGGACATCGCTCTGTGGGGGCACCCGGCCATGATGAACGGTCCGATGACCGTCTCCGGCAAGGCCGTCTTTCCCGAGCAGGGCGCCTGCAACACGGCCATTGCCTGGGACGTGAAGTTCGAGTTCGCCGACGGCGTGACGTTGCACTACCGCGCAACCCGCAACGGTGCCCCCGCCATGCCGATGAACGACGTCTCCGAGTGGCGGCGGAAGTACGGGCGGATCGTCGATCACGGAACGGCCTTCGAAGGCACCGACGGCTGGGTGGTGGTGGATCGCACCCAGATCCGGACCCACCCCGAGGAACTGCTGGAGGAGAAGCCGGACAACTACAAGGTCCGGCTGCCGCAAAGCTACAACCACGCCCGGAACTTCCTCGAGGCGGTGCGGGATCGGCGGCCGGCGATTTGCCCGATCGACGAGGCGGTGCAGGCGGACATCCTCTGCCACCTGAGCGACATCGCCAGTCGGCTGGGCCGCCGCCTCACGTGGGACCCCCAGAAGGAGCGGTTCACCGGCGACGAGGAAGCCAACCGCCGGCTGCGGAAGCGCCCGGGCGGCCAAGCCCCGGCCTGACCTTTCCCGAGCTCGATCTGCCGGATCCGTCGGATTGGTCGGATCCGCCGGATCCGCCGGATCGCTCTGGTGAAGGGCCCCGGGGCGGCTACTCGCCGGAAGGGTATTTCTTTACGAAACGCTTGCGGCCGGTTTCCTCTTGGGAACCGGCCGTTTCGTTGGCGCCGGCAGCGGCGGCGGATGGCGTGGCCGAGGCCGTGGAAGGGCTGTTGGCATCGCGGCCGGCCTGCGGAGCGGAGCCGCGCACCTCGTTGGCCGCCTCCACGTAGGCGAGCCGCACCGTCGTGAGGCTCTGCTTCAGCAGCCGGGCCTCCTCCTCGGTGAGATTGCCGCGGGTGCGGTTTTCGAGCATCTCGAGCGTGTCGATGAACAGCCGCGCCGCATCGAGGTCGGTGATGGTTTCCCCTTTCTCGGGATGGGGCAGGCGGCCGAGGAACATCAAGGCCATGTTGGTTTGCTGCATCACCAACCCGGCGAACAGGGCGCTCATGGGGTCGGCGCCCCCGTTTTCCGGCGCCGGCGGATCAGAAGGGGATGTCTTCGTCATTGTCGTCCCGATCCGAGGTTTCGGAGCGCGGCGGGGTGATGTCCGAATCCCCCAGCCATTGCTCGAATTCAGCGAGAATGTCCTTTGTCAGCTCGTCCCACTCTTCCTCCTCGTCCTCCTCGTCGTCCTCCCAGTCTTCATCCTCGTCGTCTTCGTCGAAGTCGTCGTCTTCCTCGAAGTCCTCATCCTCGTCGAAGTCCGGTTCCTCCCACTGTTCGTCCTCGTCGTCCTCCCACGGCTCGATGTCGTCGTCCTCCTCCTCGTCCTCGTCGTCGCCGGCCAATGGCGGACGCGGGAAGGGGACGGTTTCCTCGAGGCTTGAGGCGGTTTCGGTGGCGGCGGTGGGTTGACCGGCCAGGACGGCGTCGATCTGGCGGTGAAGGATCCGGATCAGGCGCCGGAGGCGGAGGTCCACTTCCTGGGTTTCGAGGATGAGCTGGCGCTCGCCGGGATTGCTGAGCAGACAGGAGGAGACCAGGTTGACCAAGTCGTCCGGGGTGGTGCCGGGCCGCAGGTGTTCGACGAGGTTGTCCAAGGCCGCCCGCTGGAGGACCAGGAGGGTTTCGCGGTCGGTGACCTGCGGCACGGGGATTTGCACGAGCCGATCCAGCGGCGTTTTGACCAGCAGGCGGCAGGTCAGTTCCAAGGCGGTGGTCAGCAGCGAATTGACGGTCTCGGGCGAGAGCGTCCGGGGAGGCAATGCGCTCAAGCGGCAGATGCGATAGGGACGATAGCGGAGGGTCTTGTCCAGCCGGGCGCGGGTGAGACCTTCGAGCAGGAGGTCCGAGGAACCGTTCTTCCGGGTGATGCAGGCGCGCACCAGCCCCACGCCGCCGACTTTCTCCGCGCACTCCTTCAGGGCGCCTGGCTTGCGCATGGTCACGAAGATCATGCGCGGCCCGTCCAGCACGTCGGCGAGCAACCGGCGGTGCCGGGGCTCGTCGATCCGGACAGGGAGGATGGACTGCGGGAAGAGCGTGGCGTCCGGCAGCACCATCCCGGGCAGTTCCGATGGCACTCTCATCGCTGAACAGCGTACGGGCGGGCGATCAGGCGGGCAAGTCCGGCCATGGTCTTGCCATGGTTTTTGCGAGGCCGGGCCCGGCTGTGGGCGGATGCCGGCCGGCCGGCATCTCCCGGCTGGCAACGCGGCGCAGCCGGAGCTTAAGCTCGGCGCGCCATGGCTGAGAGCTACCTTCAGCAGTTGTTCGCGGAACGAATCGGCGGCGCCAACTACGGCAAGTCCGGCGCCATCTACAAGTTCGAGAAGATCAAGCGCGCCAAACGCGCCGCCTTGGCCGCCAACCCCGGCGGCTGGATCATCGACATGGGCGTGGGCGAGCCGGACGACATGGCCTTTCCCGAGGTGGTCGAGGTCCTTTGCCAGGAAGCCCGCAAGCGGGAAAACCGCGGGTACGCCGACAACGGCGATGACGTTCTGAAGGAGGCGGCCGCGCGTTACCTGGACCGCGTGTTCGGCGTGCCCGGAATCGATCCCCGTTCGGAGGTCATCCACTCGATCGGCAGCAAGGCGGCGTTGTCGATCCTGCCGGCGGCGTTGATCAATCTGGGCGACGTCGTCCTCATGACCACGCCCGGTTATCCGGTCTTCGGCACTCATGCCCGGTACTACGGCGGCGAGGTGTTTCAATTACCGCTGCGGGAGGACAACGGCTTCCTGCCGGACCTGGACGCGGTGCCCGCCGACGTGGCGGCCCGGGCCAAGGCGCTGGTCATCAACTATCCCAACAACCCGACCGGGGCCGGAGCGACGCCGGAGTTCTACGAGCGGGTCGTCCATTTCGCCCGGAAAAACCAGGTGGCCGTGATTTCGGATGCGGCCTACGCGGCGCTGGTGTTCGAAGGCAAGCCGCTGAGCTTCCTCTCCGTGCCCGGCGCCAAGGAGGTGGGGGTCGAGCTGCACTCCTGCAGCAAGAGCTTCAACATGACCGGCTGGCGCTGCGGGTTCGTGGCCGGCAATCCCCTGCTGGTGCGGGCCTATGGCGACGTCAAGGACAACACCGACTCCGGCCAGTTCCTGGCCATCCAGCACGCTGCGGCCTACTGCTTCGACCATCCGGAAATCACCGAACAGATCGCCGCCAAGTACTCGCGCCGGATGGATCTGCTGGTGCCCGCGTTGCGGGAGGTCGGGTTCGACGCCCGCAAACCGGTCGGGTCCTTCTTCCTTTACACGCGCGCGCCCAAGGCGGCGGTTTCGGCGGACGGCCGACGGGTCGAGTTCCCCGACGCCGAGGCGGTTTCCCAGTGGCTGATCACCGAATGTCTCATCTCGACGGTGCCGTGGGACGACGCCGGGGCCTACCTGCGCTTCAGCGTGACCTTCGAGGCTCCGGACGAGGCCGCCGAGCGCCGGGTGATCGAGGAGCTCCGGCAGCGGCTGGGCCGGGTGAAGCTGGAGTTCTGAGGCCCGCCGGCGCCTTCTCCGGCGCACCCTATCCGCCCTCCCGTCGATGCGCGACCGCCTGCGAGCCTGGACCGAATACCTCGAGACCTACGCGCTCGAAGTCATTTTCGAGCAACGCCGGGGAACGGTGGCGACGGGCCTGCGGACGGTGTTGTTCGCGGCGTCGCGGCTGTTTGCCTTGGTGGTCAAGCTGCGTCGGCTGCTTTATCGCACGCGGTTGCTGCGGGATTACACGCTGGGCGTCCAGGTCATCGCCATCGGCAACCTCACCGTCGGGGGCACCGGCAAGACGCCGGTGGTCGAGAAGTTCGCCCGCGAACTCAAGGACCAGGGTCGCAACGTGGCCATCCTTTCGCGGGGCTACCGCTCGAAGCCGATCCCGCTGCGGCGGCGCCTGCTCAACCGCCTTCTGTTCCGCACCGAGTCCAACCCGCCGCGGGTTGTCTCCGACGGCAAGTCGCTGCTGCTGGATTCCGAAACCGCCGGCGACGAGCCCTACATGCTGGCCTCGAACCTCAAGGACGTCGTGGTGCTGGTGGACAAGGACCGCGTCAAGAGCGGGCTCTACGCGATCGAACGGTTCGGCTGTGACACGCTCTTGTTGGACGACGGCTTCCAGTACTGGAAACTGGCGGGCCGGCGGTCCGACGTCGTCCTGATCGACCGCCAGCAGCCCTTTGGCAACGGCCACCTGCTGCCCCGGGGAACCCTCCGGGAGCCGCCCTCCCACCTCTCCCGTGCTCACGTGGTCTTCATCACCAAGAGCGACGGCCAGACCGCCGCCCTCCGCGAACGCATCGCCCGCTACAACCCCCGGGCGCCCATCATCGAGTGCGTCCATCATCCGCTCTACCTCGAGGACGTGTTCACCGGCGAACGCAGCGAACTGGACCGCCTCAAGGGGCGCCGGGTGGCAACCATCAGCGGCATCGCCCAGCCCGAGAGCTTCGAGCAAAGCGTCGTGCGGCTCGGCGCCGAGCTGGTTTACACCAAGCGGTTCGCGGACCACCACCGCTTCAGCCAGCAGGAACTCCTCAACGCCATCAACCGTTGCAAGAAACGGGAGGTCGAGTTGATCATCACCACCCAGAAGGACGCGGTCCGGTTTCCCAAACTCGACCGCCGCGACCTGCCGATCCTGTTCATGCGGGTGGAAATCCAGATCGTCCGGGGCGCGCGCGACTTTCAGGAGTGCGTCCGCCGGATTTGCTTCCATTGAGCCGATGGCTGCCGACGCGCTGGTCTATTGGACGGGACGCCTGCTGGTGGGCGGCATCCAGGCCCTGCCGCTGTGGGCCGTGGCCCGCCTGGGCCGGGCGTTGGGCGGGCTGGCTTGGCGGCTGGACGCCCGGCATCGGCGCAACACCCTCCGCAACCTCCGGCTTGTCTTCGGCCGCGAGCAAACCGAACCCCAGCTCCGCCGCCTCGGCCTCGAACACTTTCGCCGGGTGGGCGAGAACTTCGCCTGCGCCATCAAGACCGCCGCCATGAGCGACGAGGCCATCGAGGCCGTCCTGGAGGTCGAGGGGATCGAACGGCTCCGGCCCGGCGACCCCGATCTGCCGCCCCAGCGGGTCATGGCCATCGGCCATTTCGGCAACTTCGAACTCTACGCCCGCGCCGCCCGCCGCCGCCTGCCGTTCCAATACGCCGCGACGTATCGCGCCTTGAAATCGAGGGGTTTCGACCGCCTCCTGCAGGAGCTGCGGTCCCGCTCCGACTGCCTGTTCTTCGAAAGAAACACCGAGGGTGGCGCCCTGCGGCGGGCGATGAAGGAGCTGCCGTTGATGATCGGGTTTCTCTCCGATCAACACGCCGGCGCCCGCGGCCTGCCGGTGCCCTTCCTGGGCGAGGTGGCTTCGACCACACCCGCACCGGCCGTGTTCGCCCAACGCTACCGCTGCCCCCTTCACGTGGCGGTTTGCTACCGGACCGGCCTGGCGCGGTGGCGCATCGAGATCAGCCCCGCCATTCCCACCGAAACGCCCGCCGGCGAGCCCCGTCCGGCGCTCGACATCATGGCCGAGGTCAACCGCCTGTTCGAAGAGGCGGTTCGGCGTGATCCGGCCAACTGGTTTTGGGCCCATCGGCGCTGGCGGCCGGGCGCCCATCGGCCGCTCGCCGTTCCGGAGGTGCCTTCCCGTCTTCCGTGACGCCGTTCCCGGCATCCTGGCCCGCGGTGCGGCCCCGCATCATCGTACGGGGACCGGAAAGCATGGTGGACGCCGTGTTCACCATGGCCGCCCTGCAGGCGCTTCGGCAGGCGCTGCCGGAACAAACCCTGGCGCTCCTGGCGCCGGAGCCCCAAGCCGCCCTCTGGCGCGGGCATCCGGCGGTGGACCACCTCTGGCTGCGGACGGCGCGCGACACGACCTCGAGCCTCGTCAGACAGTGGCAGGCCGAGGGGTTCGACGTGGCCCTGGTGGCGTCGGACTCCTGGCAGGCGGCCTGGGAGGCATGGCGGGCGGGAACGCCGATGCGTGTGGGCTTCGCCCGCGGATGGTGGCGTGGGTTCCTGACGCATGCGGTGAAACCGCGGCCGGCCGCCTTGGAGCGACCGATGTCGGTTCGCCAAGTGCGCCGGGCCGTCGCGGGTCTGGCAACCGCCGTTGAGGGGAGCGGAAGGCCGCCGGAAGCAGGCGGAGCCGAACACGCCGGAGAAGCCTGGTTTCGGCTGGTGGCCGCCATGGGACTGCCGGTCCGTCCCCAACCGCCCCGAATCGCTCTGACCGACTCGGAGGTCCGGCGGGCTGTCGAACGACTTGGGCTGCCCGATCCGGCGGCCGATTCGGTCCCGTGGGTCGTCTTGGATGTGCGCTCCGGCGCGGCCCCGGCAGCCCGATGGCCCGAGGATCGTTGGCGGCAGGCGGTGGGCCGGATCCACAAAACCAGGCCCTGCCGGTGGTTGTTGACCGGCGGCATGCGCGACCGGGATTTCTCCCGACCGCTGGCCGTGCGGCTGGCGCGCGAGTTGGCCTCTTGGCGGCAGGGCGGCAGCGCGCCGGGCGCGGTCGCCTCCGAGCAATGGGTCTTCCACCTGGCGGGCAAGGCCACGTTGCGCGAATGGCTGGCGGTGGCTTCGCGATGCGCCGTCGTGGTCGCCGTCCACCCGGCGTCGCTTCACTTGGCGGCGGCCGCGGGCGCCCGGACGCTGGGTCTGGCGGCGGCGTTGGACCCCGGGGCATGGAAGCCTGGCGCTCCGGACGATCCGCGGCACCGGATGCTGGTTTCGCCGACGCCTTGCGTGGCCTGCCGCCGTGCCCAGTGCCCCTTGGACCGGCGTTGTCTCGAGGGGGTCACGGCGGATCAAATCGCCGGCGCCCTGGCGGCCATGCTCGCGCAACCGAAGGGGCGGGGTTGAGCGGCTGGCGACGGCGGTCGTTCGCTGCGCTTATTCTCTCGATAAACCGGGCTGGCATTATCCGCGGTTCGGGTTACCTTGGCGCCGCTTTGACCCGACAACAGAATCCTTCAAAACCAACGAGACCCACGATGATCCAGCATCGATCCCCCGCGCCTATTGCCATGGCGAATTCCCTCGGCGCTTTGTCCGGAGCCTTGGCGAGCCCCCGCGGCGGACACTTCAGAGCCGAACCAACCTGCGGAGCGGGGCGCGGCACCTTGGGGA
>RFJD01000218.1 GCA_003695015.1 Verrucomicrobiota bacterium
AACCGCGCCGGACCGGTGGCGTTGTCCAGGCTGAACTCGATCGCCGGCGGGGCGTTGGTGGGCGTGAACCGGAACAGCTTGGTGAAGTCCTCGCCGGGCACCGCCGATTCATCCACCGGCACACCGTCGGCCAGGTCGATGATGGTGGTCTGGTCGCGGCTGAACTCGACCACCCGGATCGAGTAGTCCACGGCGTTGGTGTCCACGTTCAGCACGCCCAAGTACCAGTCGCCCGGCGTGAGCGGAACGAAGGAGTCCTCCCGGACCAGGATGATCTCCGGCGTCGTGCCCGGGTTTTCGCTGGCGTAGTCGTACTGGAACGGCGTGGGCAGCGGATCGGGCACCGGCTCGGCGCGGCGGATGTAGAGGTTCACGTCACCGTTGGTGGGATAAAGCTCGAAGGAGGCCGCGTAGGCGTTGGTGGTGACCGTGTACCGGTAGTACTGCATCACGTTGGTGGCCGCGATGTTGGTGTGGATGGTCGCCCCGAAGGGCAGGTCGGTGAGGCCGAACACGTTGGTGTCCAAGGCGTCGAAGGTCACCTCGAGGACGAAATCGGTGTCCGCCGTGAAGTTCGTGAGGGCGAGGTAGTACCGCTGGCCGGGGAGCAGGACCGGCGCCGCCACGGTGGTCTCGACCGTGCGGTTGGTCACGTCGAGGTAGTCGGTGCCGTTGGTGTGGATGACCAGCAGGCCCTCGGTGGCGTTGGTCAACAGCAGGAAGTCCAGCCCGTTGGTCGGGTTGAACTGCGGGACGCCGCTTTGGTTGAACCAGAGGTCCAGCCCGGCCGAAGCGGTGAGGCGGTTGGTCGCCATGGTGGCGGCGCGCGGCACCTCGACGATGAAGTAGGCGGCCTCGCCCCGGGCCAGATGGTTGGTGTACGGCACCGCGTTGGTGAGCGTCACCGCCGGCACGGAGGGCGGACCGTAGGTGAGCTGCAACTGCCAGCTCAACAGGATGGGATCGACGGGGGCGTTGGTGGGGCCGACCCGGCGGTCGGTGACCTCGAGGATCCAGTCGCCTTCGGCGATTTGGCCGACGAACGGCTGCAGCGGCTCCTCGGGCAGGAAGGTCGTGTTCGGCAGGTCGTGCAGGCTGAACGAATCGAGCAACGCGCCCGCATCCAGCGCCTCGACGGTCAGCACGCTGTTGGTGGTCGTGGCCAGGAAGGTGAACCCGTTCGTCTCCCAAGCATCGCCCGAGTTCAACACGCCCAGCGGCACGTCGTCCACGCTCAGCCGCGTGGTTGGCGCAAACGGCGGCAACGCCTTGCCGACCGGCCCGAACTCGTACAACGTCGCCACCTCCGCCGCCGTCAACGCCCGCCGGTAAAGGGTCACCTCGTCCAAGATGCCGTTGAACCCTTCGAACTCCGGCAACGTGGTGCCGATCAGCAACGGCCCGGCGTTCGTGCTGCCGGCCAGGTCGCCGTCCATTTCCGCTTCGTGAACCGGCTGGCCGTCCACGTAGAGGGCCAGGGTGACGCGGCCGGGCGCGGTTTGCGTCATGGTGGCCACCACGTGGTGCCACTCACCGGCGGCGAGCGCCGGCCCACGGATGCCTTCGCGTCCGCCGGGCACCTCGGAATCGGCCGCCGTCAGGTCGGGATCGTCGAACCACCAATCCAGCCCCGAAGCCGACAGGCTCAAGGCGTAGTTCACGCCGTTGGTCGAGCCTTCCTCGATCTTCCCGAGCAAGCCACCGCCGTAGGGCGAGGCGTACGGGTAAACCCAGACCTCCACACTCAGTTCCGTGGCGAGGCTCAGTTCCGGAGCATCGGGCACCTCGACGTAGCCGAGGTCGTTGCTGAAGGCCATGCCACGTCCGACCCAGGCGGCCGGGAAATCGACCGGCCCGGCCACCGTGCCGTCGTGATCCCCCAGGGCGTCGGCGGCGTCGCCTTCGCCCCGCCACCACGCCACGATGTCCGGCGGCGCCGGCTGGCTGCGATGGGCCGCGCTCAGGAAGTAGAGCCGGCCGGGCGTGGTGGGGATGGACCGCTGGAGAACGCCCTGACGCAGGGCCAACAGATTCGTGCCGGTGTGGGCCAGATCGGGCGCGCCGAAGACCGCCACCGGGCCGTTGGAAAGGACGGTCCAGCCGTCGAAAGTCTCGCCATCGGCGAATTCCGCCACCGGATCGGCGGCCACCGGCTCGAAGCCGCTGACCAACCGGTTGGTCAGGCTGATGACCAGGTTCGTGTCCGGCTCGGCGAACTTGATGGGCACCTTCGCCACGTTGGTGTTGTCGGTGAGAATGACGTGGTGGGTGTTGGTCACCACCAGGTTGGTGGCGATGAGGCCCTGCTCGGCGGCCGTCACCCAATGGTCGGCGCCGCTGGTGTCCCGCAGGTTGGCGTAGAGCAGGCCGGGAGCGGTGTTGGTGTCGGCCCCGGGGGTGATGCCGAACTCCAACCCGAGCGTGTTGGTGCCGTTGCTCCAAGCGAACAGCACACGCTGCTCCGAGAGGTCGGCCGGATTGATCCAGGCATCGATCGTGAACCCGGGCCCGCCGCCGACATCCAGCCCGGCGGCGTTGGTGATCACCACCCGGTCCTCCGGCTGTTGGAACTCGATGGCGCCGTCGAACTTCCCGGCGGTGAAGACCGGGCCCTCGATGACGGCCGGATTGTTGGTCATCAGATCGCGGCCGTCCTCGTCGAAGGGCCAGAGGCTCACCAGCGCGTCCAACGGCAGGCCGGCGCCACCGAACTGGGTGATGGCCCGGATCTCACCCGGCAACAGGGCCCGGGCGTGGAGGCTGACCTGGTCCAATCCGCCAAGGTAGGGAGCCGCCGGGGCGTTGGTCACCGGCCGGCCGCCAAGGAACAGCGTCTCGGTGGTGTCCACACGGATGTCGCCGACGTCTTCCGTCGCTTGGATCTCGCCGTCCAGGTAGAGGGTCGCCAAACCGCTGGCGCGCTCATAGGTCAGGGCTACGTGGTGGAAGTTGGTCACCACGGTCTCGAAGCCGAGTTGGGACCGATTGGTCCGGCCGCGTTCCTCGACCAGCAACAGGCGGGTGCCGTCCGGGCTGATCAGGTGGAAGTCGAGGTCGGACACCCGCGGATGATCGACCCGCAGCCCCACGCTGACCTCGGTGACGGTGAGCCGGCGATCGACGGTGTTGGTCAGGCGCATGCGGCGGTCGTCGCCCAGATCCAGCGGCTCGTCCGAGAGGAACTCGTCGCGGATCACCCCCTCGAGATCGCGCTCGATCTCGACCTTGATGAAGAAATCGATCGCGACGGCGGTGGGGTTGAACACGCCGATGAAGTAGCGCCCGGCGGTCAGCGGCGGCACGTCGGTGGTGCCCAGGGTGACCTCGCCCCCCGGCGGCGACAACGCGGCTTTCTTGTCGTACTCGTCGAACGTGGGCGGGTCGGCCCGCCGGATGTAAACATCCAGCGGCCCCGTCATCTGCGAGAGCAACACCCGCAACAGCGAGGCATCGGCGGGCACGTCGATGAAGTAGAAACGGAACTGGTTGGGCAGAACGGTGTCGAACCAGCCGGTCAGCAGGTCGGGGTTGGGCCAGATGTTGACGCTGACCTGCTGGACCATGCCGGTCCGGCTGAGAGCGTTGTCCACGGCGGTGAAGATCCACGGGCCCTCCATCTTGGTGCCCAGGAAGTTCAACAGGTTGCCCGGGCCATCCGGTGTCTGGCTCTGGTAGGATTCGCCCGATTCGGAGTCGTCATACACCGCATCCAGGATCCCCTCCGGGAACAGGTTGCCACTGGTGTGGTTGTGCAGGCCCACCGCGACCTGTTCGTGCCAGATCTCGGTGTACAGATCGCCCATCGACTCGTGGGTCAGCGTGGTGGCCACGCGCACCATGCCCACCCTGCCCGGATAAATGCCCACGGCGAAGACCTGGGCGGCTCCGGGCTGGACCGGTGAGCCATCCGGGATCGGCCTGGGCACGCCCATCCCCCGCAACGTCAGCGAGCCGTCCGGGTTCCACTCGCCGAACGGTTGATCCGAAGACAGCCCCACGATCGAGTACTCGGCCGCCTGCTGGTCCTCCGATTTCACGCCCACGTAGAAGACCTCGCCGATGTAGGAGTTGGTGTAGGCGACCATCTCGGTGCCGCCCCGGGCGAGGGACTTGTCGGCCGCCTCGATCGAGGCCGGGTCCAAGTCGAGCAGGCCGGGGTCGTCGCGCGTGACGTACAGCTCGATGTCCGCGCTGTCCACCCGCGGCAGGGCCTTTTCGGGAGGCGAGAAGGTGATGAAGGCGACGTAGGGGCCGTTGTTGGTCAGGCCGCCCAACTCGGGCAGCGGCGTGTTGGTGAAGGTGTAGAAATGCCACTGGTTGGTGACGCCGTCCTTGGTGCCCTGGAGCGGCGAGTTGGCGCCGACCAACTGCCCGAACAACGGCAGGCCGTTGGTCATGACCGTGACCGGCGGGCGGAAGGTGTCGGCCGCGTCGCTGCGCGCGAACTCGAACCCGTTGGTGGTCGAGGTCAGGGACACCACCAGGGCGTAGTCCTGAACCACGCCGTTGGTGTGGGCGGTGACCGCGTTGACGTTGACCCGCCGACCGATGACCTGGATGACGTAGTTGGTGTCCAGCGGACGGCGCAGGAAGACGTTCTCGACGTTGTTCACCCGGTCGAAGACCGTCTCGAGATCGACGGTCACCGTGTTGGTGGCGCCCGGTTCCTCCGGCGGCGTCTCCCCGCCTCCGCCGTCGCCCTCTTCCGAACCGGTCGTGTCCGTCCGGGCCAGGTTGTAATCGCTGTCGGCCGGGATGTCGTTGCCGATGAAGAACTCGCCGGTGACGGTGTTCGAGACCACCAGATCGAGATCGTTGACCAGCTTGATCGAGGCGGCGGGATTGCCGGGCGGGTCGGTCCAGACCAGCGTCACGCGGAGGTCGGACAACTCGATGTCCTCCGGCAGCTTCAGCTCGTAAGTGTGGATTTCGCCGGTGGCGATGCTGTTGGTGGGGCTGGTGTCGATCCACTGGACCGGCCAGGTGGCCTGATCAGTGTCGTTGGTGAGGACCGACGGCAGGATCTGCGGCAACTCCGGCAATCCCCAGCCCTGATAGTTGATGAGGTTGCGGACTTGGAAGTTGTAATCCGGGCCGAGGGAATGGGCCCGGTTGATGAGCAGCGCCTTCAGCAGGGCCGGGCTGTAGGGCATCTCCAACTGCTGCTCGAAAAACTCCTGGACCAGGGCCAGCAGGCCGCTGACGGCCGCCGCCGCCTGGCTGGTGCCGGACATGAAGTTGTAGTACGGATCGAGCGGTTCGTTCAGGTCGTTGATCGCCTGTTCGTACTCCGGATCGTCGTTCGCCACCACCAGCCGGGTGCGGATGTTGAAGGTCACGTTGCTGATGGTCGTGTTGGCAATGCTGTAATACCACGAGCCTTCGGCGGGCGCATCGATCGTCACACTGCCCACGCCTTGGAGATCGTCCTCGGTGGGGAAATCCCCCTGCCGCACATAGATCTCCAACGGCGGAAACGGCTGCGGCGAGTTCGGGCCGGGGAACGTCTCGATCTCGAACCGCACCGTTCCGGCGGGGACCGCGATCGAGTAGTCGTTCCATTCGCCCGGCCGCACGACCTGGTTTTCGATCACGTTGGCCACCTCGTTGGTCAGGGCGAACTTCGGATCCCAGTCCGACGACCGGGTGGAAACGATGAACACGCCCGGCGCGACGAGGTCCGGTTTGAACCGGCCAGCCTCGCCCTCGATGCCCATGCCGACGTTGCCCCGGCTGGAGAAAGAGGCCACCTGATCGTCACTGTCGGTCGCCGCGAACCAGAGCTGGTTGGTCACCTCCTCGCCATCGACGGTGACGACGATTTCGTTGGTCAGGAAACGGGGGCTCTCGACCGCGCCGACGGTGATGGCGTTCTTGGCGGTGGAGGGCGAATGAATCGTGGCCGGTTCGCCCCCGCTGCCGACCGGGTTGCCGTGGCCTTCATTGCCGGCGGAGAAGACCAGCACCAGCGGCTGCATGCCCTCCTCCTCCGGAAGGGCGTCCCGCACCGCGGCATCCACCGTGGCGGCCGCCGTGTCGTAGTCGTAGCGGCCGTCGTAACCCCAACTGTTGTTCGAGACGATGGGGTTGGTGCGGGCCAGCGTCAGGTAGTTGGTGGCGGCCACGGTCTGCAGCAGCACGTCCTCCGGCAGGAGGGGATCACCCCGGAAGCCCGACTTCATGACGAACAGCTTCGCCGCCGGCGCCAAGCCGCGGAAATTCGCCCCGGCCACCGAGCCTTGGATGGCGTTGGTGGGATCCGGACTGTGTTCGCCGCTGCTGGCGATGATGCCCGCCACGTGGGTGCCGTGGCCCTCGGGATCGACCAGCGTGGCGGCCGAGTCGGCGAAAACCCGCCCCTTCAGATCGGGATGCTCGGCGTCCACGCCGGTGTCGTTGACGTTGACCCAGACGTTGCTGCCGGTCAGGCCGAGGTAATTCTCGTTGGTGGCCGCCGTCGGGGTGGAAACGCCCAACCGCGCGCGCGTCAGGTCGTTCATCCAAACGCGCTCGGCGTAGGGCTCGACCAGTTGCACGCCCGACAAACGGGCCAGCTCGCCGACGTCGCGTCCGGAAGCCTCGACCGTCCAACGCGGTCCGAACGGCGTCTGCGCCCGGGCCACCACGGCCAATCCCTCCGCGGCGAGCCAATCCGCCGTCGCCGCCTCGGCCCCGGAGAACAGGGTGAGGTTGACCCGGGCGTCCCGCGGGAGCGGGCGGCGTTCGATCGCGTTTTCCAAAAGGTCGCCGGTCAGCTTGTAATACGGTTGGTACGGGAGGACGGCTTGGACGGTCGAGACCCCGCGCAGTTCACGGGCCAAGCGCTCGTCGCCGCGCACCAACCAAGCATTGTTGGGCAGGTAGGAAACCACCCGGCCGCCGCGGCCTTGGATCGCCCGTTGGACGGCCGCGCCCACCCCGGGACGCGCCTGCACGATCCAGGCGCCCGGATCGCCCTCCGCACGCAGGTGTTCGGGCGGAAGCGGCGCGGGCTGACGGGTGTCGATCAGAGCGTTCCGCAGCAACACCGCGTGGTCGTTGCCGGCCAGCTCGTCCACGGAGGCGGCCGTGTTGCGCAGGCGCCACGGGAAGCGCGGATCGGGCAGCGTTTTCTGTGCCGGCGCCTCGGGGGAGGCGGCGGCGGATTCGGCGGTGGCCGCGGTCGCGGTCGCCTCAGCCGCGGAGGCGGCGGGCGAATGGTTGGCGGCGGCGGTCGTCGCCCGAAGCGGGCGCTGTTGTTG
>RFJD01000005.1 GCA_003695015.1 Verrucomicrobiota bacterium
GGTCATTCCCCGGGACGATGCCTTGTTGGAGCCGACCCGGACCTACCAGGTGCGGGCGCTGGCCACCGGGTATCAAACCGCCACGATCGATGTGCCGGTTGTGGACAACGATTGGCAGGCCATCACGGTGACCGTGGACCGGCCGTCGGTCAGCGAAGGCGACGGCGCCCAGGCGCTCAACGCCACCATCACCCGCGATCCGGTCGGCAGCCAGGAGATCGAGGTCGAGCTGGAGAGCAGCGACCCCGGCGAGTTGACCGTGCCGGCGCGGGTCAGCCTGGGGCCGGGCCGGGATTCGGTGAGTGTGCCGTTGGCCGCCGTGGACGATGACGTGGTGGACGGCGACCAGACCGTCCAAATCCGCGCCTACCTCCTGGCCACCTCCAGCCGGGTCCGGTTGCAGGAAGGAACCGGCGCCACGGTCACGGTGCGCGACGACGACGGCCCGGCGCTGTTCGTCGAAATCCAGCGCAAGCTGGTGGCCGAGGGGCTCACCCCGGCGACCACCGCCATCGTCCGCCGCAACACCGGCACCGACACGGCCCTGACCGTCCAACTGGCCAGCAGCGACGAAACCGAGGCGGTCGTGCCGCCGACGGTCCTCATTCCCGCCGGCGCCGTCTCCGCCAGCTTCCCCATCAACAGCGTCAACGATGCCGAGGCGGACGGCGACCAGACGGTCGTCATCACGGCTTCGGCCGCCGGCTTTTCCAGTGGGCAGGACAGTCTGGTGGTCAGCGATCGTGACCTGCCGGATCTGGTCGTCGGCCGCATCGAGGCGCCGGAGTTCGTCGAGACCGACAAGCTTTTCAACGTCACCTACAGCGTGGTCAACCAGGGCCTGGCGCCGGCCGGCACCAACTGGACCACCCGCGTGTTTCTGTCGAACGATCCGGTCGTGGGTGACGACACCCTCCTGCGGCAGTACACCTTCAACGGCACCCTGCCGGTCAACCAGCAGTTCGAGCAGACCATCGCCGTGCAGTCGCCGTTGCAGGTGGGGGATTACTGGATCGTGGTCGTCACCGACGTGGCCGACCAGATTCGCGAAGGACTCGAGAGCAACAACGCCCGGGTCAGCGCCGTGCCGGTCACGGTGCGACCCGCCTACGGCGTCACCGTGGCCACGGACGTCGAGCAGGCCCTGGCCGGCACGCCCATCGAGTTCTACGGCCGGGCCACCAACCCGCAGGGCGGTCCGGTGCCCTCGGCCCTGGTCAACATCCACATCACCGTGCGCGGCACCACGCGCGTCATCTCGGCCCTGACCAAGGCCGACGGCACGTATCGGACGACCTGGCATCCCCTGCCCAACGAGGCTGGTTTTTACGAGGTGGGCGCCGCCCATCCCGGCGTGTCCGAGACCGACGTCCAGGACACCTTCACCCTCATCGGCATGAAGGCCGATCCGGCCACGCGCAGCTTCACCGTCATCGAGGAGGGCAGCGTTTCCGGAACGGTCCGGTTGCTGAACCTCAGCCCCATTCCCATCACCGGCTTGACCGCCGAGGTCGTCGAGAAACCGGCCAACCTGACGGTGGACCTGCAACTCGGCTCCACCACACTGCCCGGGGTGGGGGTGACGCCGCTCAATTACACGGTGTCGGCCATCGACGCCTCCCTGCCCGGGGGCGTGGTGAAGATCCACGTCGGCAGCGCCGAGGGCGCCGAACTGGACGTGTTGTTCGGCGTCACCGTCGAGGCGCTCCGGCCCAAGCTCGTGGCCCGGCCCGGCTCGCTCCAGGCCGGGATCCTGCGCGGCAAGTCCCGGAGCATCGAGTTCACCGTGTCGAACGAAGGCGGCCGGGAAAGCGGCCCGTTGAACGTGGCCCTGCCGGATGTCCCCTGGATGTCGCTGGCTTCGATCAATCCCATGCCCTCGCTCCAGCCGGGCCAGTCCAACGTCGTCACGCTGCTGCTGACGCCGCCGGCGGACCTGCCCCTGGGCAAGTACAACGGCAACCTGGCCATCGCCAGCGAGACCACCTTCCTCAGTGTGCCCTATGATTTCCGGGCCCTCTCCGAAGGCCGGGGCAACGTGGCGATCACGGTCGTCGATGAGTTCACCTATTACGCCGAGGGTTCGCCCAAGGTGGCCGGCGCCACGGTTGTCCTGCGCGATCCGTTCACCTACGAGACCGTGGCCCGGGGTGAGACGGACGCCAACGGCCGGTTCACGGCCAACGACCTGATGGAGGGCTTCTACAACGTCGAGGTCAGCGCGCCCAAGCACACCACCACCCGCACGGCGATCTTCATCGAGCCGGGCACCACGGTGGAGGAAGACATCTTCATCTCGCGGGAGACCGTCCGGTACACGTGGAAGGTCGAACCGGTCGAAATCGAGGACCACTACAAGATCACCGTCGAGACCGAGTTCGAAACGGTGGTGCCGACTCCGGTGATCACGGTCGAGCCTTCGGTGATCGACCTGGGCAAGATCACGACCGACATCACCCAGGTGAACATCACCATCAGCAACCACGGTCTGATTGCGGCCGACGCCGCCCGGCTCCATGTCCCGACGCATCCGGACTGGGTGTTCGAGCCGCTGATCGAGGAGATCGGCATTTTGCCGGCACGCAGTTCGCTGACCATCCCGCTGACGATCCGGCGGGTGCCGCACGGGGTGGGATTGGCCGGACCGCGGACGCCGCGGCCGCCCACCACCGAACCGTCCGAAGGCGCCCGACGGCTCGCCCAACGGGTTGCGCTGCAGTCCGGCCCCTGCCACACCGCGGCCACGGTGACTTGGGAACTGAAATGCGGCCCCTTCCAGAACAGCTACTCGACCACCATTTCCATGCCCAACGCCGGCAGTGGCTGCGGCGGGCGCGGACCGGTGGGCGTCGGCGGCGGTGTCTGGATCGGGGGCGGCGGCGGATGCTGTGGTGGCGGCGGTGGCGGTGGCGGCGGCCCCTCCAGCGGCTACAGCGGGCCGTCGGTCCACGTCTCCATCGTTTGCGATCCCAAGTGCCTGGTGCTGGCTGCGCTTGGTTGCATTCCGGGCCCCGTTGGCTGTTTCTTTGGTGGCTTTAGCTGCGTGGGCTCCCTCGGCGACGGGGTTTCGTTCATGGACGTGGTCGATTGTGCCGTGAGCGTGGCCGGGTGTTTGGTCCCCGGGGCGGGGGTCCCAGCTTGCATCTACAGCTTGGTACGCTGCTTCGTGCAGTTCAGCTCCAGCTCGGTGGCCATGGCCGCCATGGCTGCGGCCGCTCCGGAGGTCGGTTTGCTCGGGGCCGTGGGACTGGCAGCCGGGGGAGATCCAAAAGACGCCTTCGGCCCCGGCATTCGGGCGGGTTTGGATGTGCTGAATCTCCTGACCGGCGCTCCGGACGGGGTCTGGATCAACGACCAAAGTGGGCCGGAAACGGGTGAGTGGTTCCAACGGTTTGCCGGGTTTGCCTCGGTGGACTCGGATGGGGGACGGCTCCTGACTCCGGCCGAACTCGACGAGCTTCACACCGGGGTGCAGCCGCCGGGAGTGCCGCCCGCCGAGGTGGATCGGTTCCTGGCTCGATGGAACCGGACCATTCAAGCCTACACGCAGGGTGTGGGACTGGCCGACGGCACGGACGTCATCGACGTCGATGCCCTCCGGGGCAAGCTGCGTGAGGTGGCGCAGTACACCGAGGCCGCCCAAGCCGCGGGCTACAATGATCCGATCAACGCCATCGTCGAAATCATCCGCGAGCAAAATGAATCCGGCGAGGGCGGCACGTGCGCCCGGGTCAAGCTGAAGCTCGAACAGGAGGCGGTCGTCAGCCGCGACGCGTTCCAGGCCACCTTGCAGATCGACAACGGCGACACCGTGGCGTTGGAGAACATCCTCGTGGACGTGAAGGTGTTTGACGCCGAGGGGCGGGACGTGTCCGACCTGTTCGGTCTCCGCCCGCCGGAGTTGACTGGCTTGAGCGACGTGACCGGGACCGGCCGGGTTCCGCCCGGCGCCTCGGCCACGGCCAAGTGGATCATCATCCCCTCGGTGGATGCCGCGCCGGAGAAGCCCACCGAGTTCTTCGTGGGCGGCGAGTTCGCCTACTCGATCGAAGGCACCGTGGTGAAGGTGCCGCTCGAACCGGTCAGCATCACCGTCCTGCCGACACCGCTGCTGTACGTGAAGTACTTCCACCAGCGGGACGTGTTTGCCGATGACCCCTTCACGCCGCAGATCGAGCCGAGCATCCCCTTCAACTTGGCGGTGATGGTCGA
>RFJD01000219.1 GCA_003695015.1 Verrucomicrobiota bacterium
CCCAGCGAAACCAGTTGCGACCGCAGGTACGGCGCGGCGAACGGCGTGACCGGAAAGACCCCGCCCCATTGCGGGTCCGGATCGTAGGTCACCCGGGACGGCGCGCCCAAGGCGGCTTCCGGCAACGTGTACCCGAGTCCCGTGGCCCAGTCGGTGGCGTAACCCACCCCGGGGTCGTAGTCGATCACCTCGACGGCAAACCCCTCGGCGGCCCCGCCGGCCGGCGCCCACATCAACGCCGCGCCCGCCAGCAGGATCCCGGCCGTCCGGCGTCCTTCGTTCATCAACAAGCAACGCATCGATCTCATCGTCGTGACTGCGGCTCCTGGCAGGGTTCCCCGGAATGTCGAGACCGGGGTCGGAGCCCGGAAAGACCTCCGAAAACGCCGAAAGCCTTCCGTCTCCGACCAGCGAAGAAAGAAGGCTTTCGACGATCCCGCCCGGAAAACCCGTCCGGACGGCCGGCCTCATCCTTCCCTGTTGCGGAGAAGTTGGTTCCGCCGGGGGCGGAACCTGACGAGCATCGGCAAAGCGGTATCCTGACTCGGAGCATCGAACCTCGCTTCCGCCTTCCCGGGCCGTCCGGCCCAGTGGCTCGGTTGGAAGCTTGTAGCTCCTCACAGTGGCGCCACCGTCCCCGATTCGCACGGGGTTCCCTGACCTTTGCCGACGAGTCCATGCAGTCCGGCCTCCTGCCGGACCGCGCTGCCAAAGAGCCGGCCGCCAGCCTACCGTCCCCCCCGTCCCCGACAAGTCGAATCTCGTGGAGCACTTGCAAGGTCAAAGCCTGGCCATGCGGCCCGGTACATCGGCGGGATCGCCCGCACGCCAACGGTTTCCGGTACGTGGGAAAACTGGTTCGCTGCCGTGGCAATTTGCTCCGTGATGGCCACTGGGGGGAGCTTCACCCATCCTCCGCGGCCCAGCGGGCGTTACCCGCCACCCAACGCTCCCAATCTGGGCACGGCAGACGATCCGGCACGCGCCGACCAGACGCGGACCGGCCGAGTACGTGACTTCTCTCATCGATAGTCTTGACGCACACCGCCACCTTGGATAATCTATCTTTGATTTACAGCCGATGAACCTGTCGCAAAGATGCTGGCAGCGTACCGCGGGTGGCAGCGTACCGCGGGTGCTCCAGACCGGACCCAGGAAATCAGACTCAGCAATGCGGCCCGTCTTCCCGCCTACGGGCGGACCTTGTTTGCCAACCATGTCCGTCGGCTGCTCGGAACGCGGTAAGCTTCTCATGTGCCCTCTTCAAGTACGTTGCTGTTATCGCCAAGGACCCGTGCCATGACCGAGTTACCCGGGTTTGCGACGGTTGTCACCGGAACCACTGGCACCGCACCCAAGCCCACATCGCTTTGAAATCAGCGACAGCCGCGAGCCTACTTGACTCGCAGGCCAAAACCCCGAGCGATCTGCGAGTTGGTCGCTTTCCGGAAATCGAAATAGAGAACCACGCTGCTTTCGCCACACTTGTTGGCGCTCATCCAACGGTCCTTGAAGGTTGAAGGATGAAGCCAGCCATCGCCCAACCAGCTCCTCCCAGAGCCAGCGCAAGAAACGGATGGCTCGATGCATGGTTCTTCCGCAGCGCCGCCGCTTTCCTCTTTCTGACCGCCATGCTCAAGTTCTGGTCCATCCTTTTGGAGAATGCCTACCTGCGCCTGGCCGACCCTGTGTTGCCATTTCTTACGCATCGCCAGATCATGGGACTAGCATTCCTGTTGGAGTTGGGCGTCGCGTTACTGCTTTTGCTCCCCGCCTATCGCCGCAGGTTGGCCCCGATGGCGTTGTTTGTCTTGGTTTCCACGTTTCTTGCATACCGCTTTACGCGGTGGCTTGCCGGAATCGAACAGCTGTGCCCGTGCGCCGGCGCACTGCCATCCGTGGCACCAACATTATCCGTGTGGCTTGACCACCTGTGGGTTCCGATCTTGCTCCTGCTTGGCACTGGGTCCTTGTATAGGCTCTGGCCCTCCGTTGCGCCCGAGCACCCAAAAGGACAGGAACTTTCGTCAGGAAGTCCTTCCGCGCCTTCCGGCCATTCTGAATGATCTAATGAAAAGCGTTCGCCATATCACGTCGCACTGCCAGGTGCTCGCCGGCACGGCCACCGGCGCCGCAATCTTGTTTGCTTCCACCCCGGCGGGCCCAGCCATCCGCCTCCGACACCGCCGACTGTTCCGCCGCATCTTCCTGTCGGCGCGTGCCCTGCTGATCGGCAGCGGGCTGTTAGTAGCCGCGCCCGGCGGCACTCCAGACCCCGACAGCAGTTCGGCCCGCTCCCTCCCTCCATTTGCCGTGAGTGGCACGTTACGCCTTAGCTCCTACAACCCCGACGGCAGCGTGGCGTCCTCCTACCAACGACCTTTTCACGGCAACTTCCATGGCGTCCGTTGGTTCATCACCATGGAACGGATCAACACGCCGGTGTACCTGGACCCGTCCGGCAGGCGTCGTCACGAACAGTTCGCAGCCGAGGCCAAGGCAAAGACGGGTTTTTCGGGAAGGGACATCAGCTTCGAAGTATCCTGCGACGGAACAAACACCTTTTTGGTGTGTATTTTGGGCGACCGTGCAGCCTTATGCGGCGCGCACGTGAATCCGGGCGTGATTCCCATCCACGATTGCTTTTCACTCGCCCACCCGGTGTGGCTGGCCTACGGCTCCAGCCTGGCCTTTGACGCGGATGGCGACCAGCCGTTCCGCCCGCTCTTCCCCCTCAATGGCCCGGAGGATGCGTTCTACGATGGGCCGCTTCTTGCCACCCGCGTAACCCGGGCCGACGCGCCGCCGCATTTGCCCCTGCTCGTCGAGCAGTTTGCGCCGGCGCCAGCCCCGCTCCCAGGCGGACGCGCGCCGGTGGCCCAAGACACCGGGAGGAAGGACCCGCCCGGCGGACGCGAATTCCTCAAGGTCCGCTACCGGGTGCTCGAAACCGCCCGCTGGCGGAACCTTGTGCTGCCAAGGCGGTTCGAACTGGCGCTGTTTGCTCCGGGAGACCCCCGAGCCGGAGACCCCGTCGCTTCGCCGGACCTCCTTGAGGTCTATGAAGGCGAAGCCACCCAATTCGAGGCCGCACCGGAACATGCCGAGTACCGGCCCTCCCTGGGTTCGGGAACATGGCCGCCCCGGATCATCGACGGGCGGCTGCGCTTGGACGGACGCCGGGTCGTGGTCGGATACACAGCCACCAACTGGCTCACGGCGGAGCAGGCGGCCGCCTTGCCCGAAGTGCAACACTACCTCCAGCTCGAGAAACGGGCGCGGGCCGCTGTCCGGCCGGCGGGAAGGGTATGGCATCTTTTCTTGGGCTTGTCCTTGGCGCCGCCGATCGTGTTGTTGCTGCTCCGGCAATTTGCACACAAACCGCAAAGAGAAAGGAAAGGCATATGATCCCCGATCGTTCCATGACCGTGCATGTGAGAAGGCCCGAGAGGCGCCACCGAGAGAGACCGGGGCGGCTCTGGGTTTGGGTCATCCTTTGGGCCCTGACTGTCACTGGCCATGCGTTATGTCGCCGTGCCTATTTGGCGCAGCCCTATGAACCACCCGAATTCGTCTGGAACTATTGTACGCTCTGGGGTTATTGCGAGCGCACAACGTGGTCCTCGTGGAAGCTCTGCGTGCAGGCACATGACAGCATCTGTGTCCTCGCCGACCCGCTTCGTGTGATATATGTCGTGAAGTGGAAGGAACGGACCTCGTGTATCGGGGGACAATGCGACCCGAACCATTGGCAACGCTATGGGGACCCCGAGCCAGACGCGTACTATGATCGGATCACAATCAATGATCCGGATTGCCACTGAACCCGGTTGCGCCCCCTGAGGGTGGCGCTTTCCAGCAGCCGGGTTGAGGGATCAGCGGCCTGCGGTGATGGAAGCATGTCATCCACCAGCGCCGGAAATCCCGCGCCATGCCGGTGCGCGCGGGCGAGGCGCGGTCTGGCGTTGGATGGGCCTCCGGTGGAGCGCATCGGATCGCAGGCTCGGGGGCCGGCCAAAGCCGGGGTTTGATTGGCTCTTGGCGTTGGCTTGCGGGATGGCCCTGCTGCTGTTTACGCCCTGGCGCGCGGCCTACCAACTTGGGCCCGCCGAAGGCTACGAGCTCATGAAGGCTGTCCTCGTCAGTCAGGGACACGCGCTCTACGGTCCGTTTTGGAACGACCAGCCACCGTTGCACACCGAGCTGTTGGCGGGTTTGTTTCTGCTGTTCGGGCCCTCCGTCAGGTTGGGACGGCTGGTCAGCATCGGCTCCGCCATGTTGTTGTTCGCGGGGTTGTCCGCCTTGGCCCGACGGGGCTCGACCCGGCTGGCCGGGGTGATGGCCGTGGGGTTGTTGCTGTGTGCCTCGGAATCGTTGCGGCTGAGCGTGGCGGCCATGTTGGAAGTACCGGCCTTTGCGCTGGGAGTGGCGGCGTTGTGGCTGTGGGTGCAAGGGAGGGAGCGTGGAACGGTCGGCTGGTTTGCCGCGTCTGGGGCCGTGTTTGGAGGGGCACTGCAAGTGAAATTCACCGCGGCGCTGCTTGGCCCCGCGATGGCGGTGGATTTCCTGGTGGAGCGATGGCGCCAGAGGTGTCGGGCGGGAAACCCGCCTCACGCCGGCGCATCCGAAACTGCCGGAACACGGCCGCAGCAGGATCCCGGGTGGCAGGGGGCGCTGGCTTGGCTGGCGGGGGCGACGGGGGTGTTCGGTCTGGTCGCATGGATTTGGTATCAGCCGGGAACGTGGACTGTTTTCTGGAAGTCTCATTTCTCCGCGGGCACGGCGGCCGGGGCGACGGAGCTGGGCGAAGTGTTTCGCTGGTCCCTCTTCCAAGACGACCTCGGGCTCGTGTTGCCGGGATTGGCCGGCTTGGTCTTGTTGGCGGGGGCGCGTCGGCGCGAGGTGTTGATGCCGGCCGTGATCCTCTTCACCACCCTCCTGGCCCACGGGCTCCATCGTCCGGTCTGGCCGACTTATCGCCTGCACTTCGCCATCCCACTGGCGTGGCTAGGCGGATTGGGGTTGGTGGAAGGGTTCCGGACATGGCGGCGGCGCAGGCAGGCGGCGGATTCCGGCCATTGGGCGGCGACGACGGCGTCTGTGACGATCTGGTCTGTGGGCCTTTCGGCCGCCCTTACGCTGGCGCCGGAGAAGGCGTGGCGGGAGTGGCGACAACTGAGACGGGCCGATCCGGCGGCGAGCGAGAAAACCGTCGTCATGCTGCGGGCGGCGGCGGCCCGGAACGTGCGTTGGGTGGTCACCGACCAGACGCTGGCAGCCTTTTGGGCGGGCCTGCCCATTCCGCCCGAACTGGTGATCCTCCCCGCCAAGCGTTTCTGGTCCGGTCAGATCACGCTGCAGGAAGTGCGGGAGGTCGTGGTGTGTTACCAGCCGGAACTGGTGTACTTGGCGTCGTGGCCCGAGGCGTTCGAGGAGATCGCCGATCTTCTCCAAGCTCACTACATGCCGGATTCGCAGGGTTCATGCTTGTTCAAGCGGAAGCGACCGGAGGGTTCGCCTTGAAAGGCCCCCCCGGCACCGGATGACAAACCGGGCCTCCTCTGCTATGTTGCCGGGCTCGCTGGCCGGGATTGACGGGAGCCGGTGGTTTCCGCCCGGCCGGCGCTTGAACCACAGCACCACGGTAACGACGCATGACATCGCCCTCTGCACCCGCCCAACCGGCGCCCAAACGCCGACGTTTTCTCCGTTTCGCCCTCTGGGGTCTGGCCCTTCTGGTCGTCCTGGTGGTCGCCCTCTATTTCGTGGCCACCAGCAGCGCCTTCCTTAAGAGCGTGATCCTCCCCAGGGTCAGCCAGCGCCTCGGGGCCGAGGTCACCGTCGAGTCGGCCTCCATCAAACCCTTCTCCCGCATCCGGCTCGCCAACCTCACGGTCCGCACCACCGGCGATCCGCCCCTGCTGTCGGTGCGTGAGGCCGCCGTCCAATACAGCCTTTGGGACATCCTGCGCGGCAACTACCGCATCGAAAGCATCACCGTGCTCCAGCCGGCGGTCGAGTTGGTCCAAAACGCCGACGGCACCAGCAACCTCGATCCCATTCTCGAGGCCCTCGCCAAAATGGGCGGTGAAACCGCCGCGCCCGAACCCGCGGCTCCCTCCGAACCCATGGCCCTCGAACTGGCCAGCCTCAACGTCCAAGGCGCAGTTATCCGCGTGACCCGCCATTATGCCGGCGACCAGAAGGACGTGTTCCAAGTCACTGACGCCGGGCTGACGCTCAGCGACGTGAAGAACGGCGGCACCGCCACGTTGAAGCTCAAGGCCGGTCTGGGCGCGAACCTCAATCCGCCCGCGCCCGGCGCGGCCGGATCGGTCCGTTCGACCCTGGCCGGCGAGTTCAAGCTCGGTCTCAGCCAGGACCTCCAGCCCACCCAAATCCAAGGCAACGCCCGCATGGACGTGGAGGAAGCCACCGGCGCGTTGGCCGAGACCCGGAGCCTGGCCGTGGCGCTGGACACCGACGTCACGCCCGAGGCCATTCGCAAGGCGGCGTTGCGCGCGTTCAAGGGCCGGACGTTGTTGGCCGAGTTGACGTGCGAAGGTCCGTTCGACCTGGCCAAGCGCGAAGGCCGGTTGACCGTGGCCGCCAAGGGCATCGACCGCCAGTTGCTCAACCTGGCCGGGACACCCTTCGGCGTGGACTTCGGCCGCACCGCCATCCAGTCCACGAACCTTGTCACGCTGGCCAACCAAGCCCAGACCATCCAGATCGCCGGGCGGCTCGACATCGGCCAATTCAGCCTCACCCGCAGCAATCTCACCACCCCGACCATCGACCTCGGGCTGGCTTACGACGTGAACGCCGATCTGGCGGCCGGCCGCGCGGTGTTGCGCGCGTTGAACCTCGACGGACGCCAGAACAACCAGCCGTTGTTGACCGGCGGATTGGTCAAGCCGATGACGCTCGATTGGAGCTCCGGCCAGGCCGGCGCCGAGGAATCCGCCCTCAGCCTGACGCTGACGAACTTGAACCTGGCCGACTGGGCGCAGTTCACCGGCGGAATGGTTGAAGCCGGTCGGGTCGCCGCCCACGTGGACCTGACCAGCCGGCAGGCCGGCCGACAACTGGTCACGCACGTGGACGGCCGCATCAGCGGCCTGAGCGCCACAGCGGGAACCAACCGGTTCGACCAACTCGACCTGGCGATGACGCTCGACACGCAGGTGGACGACTTCAAACGCGTGGCCCTGCGCCAGGCCAAACTGCGTGTCACGCACGCCGGCGCGACACTGGCCGGCGCCACCGCCCAGGGCGTGGTCGATGCCCAAACCATGGCCGCCGACCTGCAAACCACCCTCCGGCTGATGATCCCGCCCGCATTGAAACTGGCCGCCCTGCCCGACGCCAACTTCACCGCCGGTGCGGTCACGGCGGAGGCTCACG
>RFJD01000035.1 GCA_003695015.1 Verrucomicrobiota bacterium
CCGGCCGGCTCTTTATTACGCCATGGTGTTGTTCCTGGCCGCCGGGTTGGTGGGGACGTTCACAGCCTTGAACTTCTTCCACTGGTTCATCTTCTGGGAGCTGAGCCTCATTCCGGCGTTTTTCCTCATCAAGCTGTGGGGGGGCGAGGACCGGGACGCGGCCGCGACGCAGTTCTTCGTTTATACGATGGTGGGCAGCGTGGCGATGTTGCTGGCGTTTCTGGCCATTTTCCTGGCGACGGGGAAGTTGGACTTTTTGGAGCTGGCCCGGATCGGCCAACAGGGGCGCCTGGATGAGGCCTTGGAACAGGCGGTGGGCTGGAACGGGACCGGCGCCTCGCTGGCCATGCTGGTGTTCTGGGGCGTGTTCCTGGGGTTCGCCGTCAAGGTGCCCTGCATGCCGTTTCATACATGGCTGCCGGCAACCTACAGCACGGCCCCGACGCCCGTGACGATGCTGCTGACCGGCGCCATGTCCAAGATGGGGGTGTACGGCCTGGTCCGGGTGCTGTTGCCGATTTTCCCGGAGCAGATGCGCGCGGCTCTGCCGGTGTTGGCCGTGTTGGCCGTCATCACCATCGTTTTCGGCGCGTGGGCGGCCTTCGCCCAGACCGACCTCAAGCGGATGCTGGCCTATTCCTCCGTGAACCACCTGGGCTACTGCCTGCTGGCGGTTTTCCTGGTGGTGCGGCCGGAGGTGACTTGGGGGGATGCGCTGACGGCCCGGGCGGCGTTGCTGGACGGGGTGAGCCTGCAGATGTTCAACCACGGACTGACGGCGGCCACGTTGTTCTGCCTGTTGGGCATGCTGGAACGGCGGGCAGGAGGGCGGCGGTCGATGGCCGATTTCGGCGGGTTGCGACGGGTGGTGCCGGTGTTTGCCGGCTTCATGGGCATCGCCACCTTCGCCTCCCTGGGGCTGCCGGGATTGAACGGTTTTGTGGGCGAATTCCTCATCTTCCGCGGCGCCTTTGGGGTGCATCCTTGGATGGCGGTGCTGGCGGTGCCGGGGGTGTTGATCACGGCGGTTTTTCTTCTGACCTTTTTCCAACGGGTCTTCTGCGGTCCGTTGGAGGAACGATGGCGGCAGATGCCGGACCTGACGGTCGGCGAACGGTGGCTGGTGGCGCCGGCGTTGTTGGTGATGTTGATCCTCGGGGTGGTTCCCCAGGTGGTCCTGGCCGCGGTGAATCCCGCCGTCGTACGCTTGGTTTCGAACCTGTTCACCGGATCGTGAAACAAACGCATGGTACAGAGACCGGCCGGCCGGCCTTGGGGGGCGGTGAGCCGGGATGGCTGAAGGGAGGTCAACGTTGAGCCTGCCTGCATGGACGATCTATCTGCCCTTCTTGGGCATGGTGGTTTTGTTGCTGTGGGACGGCATCAGCGCCCGGGCGGCGCGATGGCTGACGCTGGGGGTGTTGGTGCTGGCGGCCTTGGTGGCGTTGGGGACGGCCGTGGGATACGCGCCCGGATCGGGGGTGGTGGAGGTAACGCGCGCCTCGTGGATTCCGGCCTTGGGGATCGAGTATTACCTGGCCATCGACGGCATCAGCGTGGTGTTGCTGTTGCTGACGGGGATCGCCTCGGTCGTCGGGGTCTTGTTCTCTTGGAACATCGAGCATCGGGTTCGGGCGTATTTCGCTTTTTATCTGGCTCTGGTGGGCGGGGTTTACGGCGTGTTTCTGAGCCGGGATTTGTTCCTGTTTTTCGTGTTTTATGAGATCGCGATCATCCCGAAGTACTTCCTGATCGCGATCTGGGGTTCGACCCGCAAGGAGTACGGCGCCATGAAGCTGGTGCTGTACTCGTTCGTCGGCAGCGCGCTGGCGTTGATCGGGGTGCTGGCGATTCTGGTCATGGGTTGGCGGTTGAGCGGGACGCCGACGATGGATCTGGACCTGCTGGCGCGGTTGCCATGGCCGCGGGAGTTCCAGTTGTGGGCCTTCCCGCTGGTGTTCGTGGGTTTTGGTTTTCTGGCGGGTTTGTGGCCGTTTCACAGTTGGGCGCCGACGGGTCACGTGGCCGCCCCCACGCCGGTGTCGATGTTGCTGGCCGGGGTGATCATGAAGCTCGGGGCCTACGGCGCGTTGCGCGCGGGCGTGGCGTTGTTCCCCGAGGGGGTGCTGGCATGGCGGGAGTTGATCGTGGCGCTGGCGGTGTGCGGCATCCTCTATGGTGCGCTGGTCGCGCTGGTGCAGCAGGACTTCAAGTTCGTGATCGGTTTTTCAAGCGTCAGCCACATGGGTTTCGTGATGCTGGGTTTGGTGACGCTCCATGCCAAAGGACTGGGGGGGGCGGTGCTGCAAATGTTCTCCCACGGCATTTTGGCGGGACTGCTGTTCGGCGTGGTGGGCCGGATGGTTTATGACCGCACGCACACGCGGCAGTTGGCCGACTTGGAGGGGATGCAGTTGAACCGGGTGCTGCCGTTTGCCGCCTGGACCTTTGTGTTGGCCGGGGCGGCCTCCATGGGGCTGCCGGGCTTCAGCGGCTTTGTGGCCGAGATCAACGTCCTCGTGGGCGCTTGGCATGCGATGCCGGCCGCGGCGTTGTGGACCGGCGTCGGCATCCTGGTGGGTGTGGCATATACGTTGCGGGCCATGCGGCGGGCGTTCTTTGCCGAGCCGGCGCTGGCCAACCCGGGTCCGCCGCCTGATTTGCCGCCCATCACGCTGCCGGAGAAGATCGGCGCCGTGGTGTTGCTGGGCTCGTCGCTGGCGGTGGGCTTGTATCCGGATCTGTTGTTCCGTTTCGCCATGCCGGACGTGACTCGCCTGTTGAGCTGGGTCGGGAAAGGAGGGGTCCTGTGATGGTGAGAGCATTGTCGCACTGGGAACTGCTGAAACTGGGCGGGGCCGAAGTGATCCTGGTGATCGCGGGGCTGCTGGTGTTGTTGTTGGACTTGGGATGGATGCGGGGGGAACCGCGGCGACACCGGATGTTGATCGCGGCGCTGCTGAGTGGGGTGGGCTGCCTGGCGGCGGCGTTGTGGGCGTGGCAGGGCGGCGTTTACGGACGAGCCCTCGAGGGGGTGCTGGTGGTGGACGAAGGCAGCCAGCTGGTGAAGCTGGTGCTGTTGTTAATGGCGTTGGCCACGGTGGGCTTGTCGGTGCAGAGCCGGTTCACCCGTCATGTGGGTGAATACCATGCACTGCTGTTGTTCGGCGTGGTGGGGATGATGCTGATGGTCAGCACCGAGAACATCCTGATGCTGTTCGTGGCGCTGGAGATCGCCAGTCTCTCTCTGTACATCCTCACCGCCTTCAACGAAGAGAATCCGCGGGCGGATGAAGCGGCCTTGAAGTACTTCCTGTTCGGCGGGGTGGCGGCGGCGTTCCTGCTGTTTGGCTTGAGCCTGCTCTACGGGCTGACGGGCACGCTGGATCTGCGTTTGATGGGCAGTGTGCTGGCGGAACGGGGCGTGGATCCGGGGGTGGCAGCGGCGTTGACGCTGGTGATGGTGGGGTTCGGGTTCAAGGTGGCGGCGGTGCCGTTTCATCTGTGGGCGCCGGACGCCTACGTGGGGGCGCCGACGCCGGTGGCGGCATTGATCGGATCCGGGTCCAAGGTGGCGGCTTTTTATCTGCTCGGGAAGGTGTTGCTGGCCGGATTCCACGGCGTGGCCGGCAGCGCCGCTTGGCGGGAGTTGGCGTCGGGTTGGGCCTTGGTGTTGGCGGTGATGGCCACGGCGTCGCTGGTGTTGGGGAACTTGGCCGCGATCGCGCAGGGGCGACTCAAGCGGCTGCTGGCCTACTCGGCGATCGGGCATGCGGGCTACATGTTGGTGGGCACGATGGCTCTGGCGGATCCGGAGCAGGCCCGGCGGGGATTTGCCTTTGTGGTGTTTTATGCCGCGACGTACGGCCTGACGACGATCGGGGCTTTCGGCGCGGCGCAGGCGCTGGAACAGGCCGGGGAATCCGATTCGCTGGAGGCCATGGGCGGGCTGCATCGGCGGGCGCCGTTCCTGAGCTTTTGCCTGATGATTTTTCTGTTGTCGCTGGCGGGGGTGCCACCGTTGGTGGGTTTCGCCGGCAAGTTCTTCCTGTTCGGCGGCGCGCTGGGCACCGGCGGCGGGTTCGGGGTGGTATGGCTGGTGGCGTTGGCCATCGGCATGAGTGCGGTGGCGCTGTACTACTACCTGCGGGTGTTGAAGCGGGTCTATGTGGCGGAGGCCGCGGAAACGGCTTCGCCGTTGCCCCTGCCGCTTTCGGTGGCCATCGTGCTGGCGGTGTTGGCGGCGCTGGTGCTGGCGCTCGGGTTGCAGCCCGGGTTGTTGGTGGAGCCTCTGTTGCAGGCGGCCACCCTGCCGCTGGGCGGTTGAGGTCGGGATTCCGGGTTCAGCCGCGGGCAGCTGCCGCCGGCAAGGGGATCAGCCGCGGTGAATCCACGCGTTCGCAATTGGATCGAAGTCAACCTGGCGGTCCTGCTCTGGGCGGGCACGGCGCTGTTTCCCAAGGTCATCGAGCTGCCGGTGCCGCAGATCATCTGGGGACGGTCGGTCGTGGCGGCGGGAACGTTGGCCTTGTTCCTGTGGGCGACCGGCCAGCCGCTGCGAACTCGCGGCCGGCGGGAATTGGGGCTGGTGGTGGGGACCGGGATCTGCCTGGCCGCCCATTGGTTGACGTACTACCAGGCCATCCGGGTGTCCACCGTGGCCACCGCGATCATCGCCCTGCACACGTATCCGTTCCTCACCATCTTGATGGAGCCATGGCTGAGCGGGGAACGGGTGCGTGGGGCGGATGTGGGGTTGGGTGTGGTGGTGTTGGTCGGGGTGGCGATTTTGACGCCGGATTTCGATTGGTCCAATCCCGCAACCCAGGGTGTGGCGCTCGGGGTGGTGTCGGCCTTCTTCTTTGCGTTGCGCAATCTGGGCACGCGGCGGGCCGTCCAGCAGATGAGCGGGTCGGCGTTGTTGTTTCACCAGACCTGGGTGGTGGCGCTGGTGTTGACGCCCTGGGCGTGGATTCCGCCGGGCCGGCTGAGCGCCGGGTCGGCCGGCTGGCTCGTGTTGCTGGGGGTGGTTTTCACGGCCCTGCCGCACACGCTTTTCACCAGCGGACACCGCCATCTTCGGGCCAAGACGGTGAGCATCGTGGCCACGCTTCTGCCGGTGTACGGGGCGTTGTCGGCGTTTCTGTTGCTGGGGGAAAGGCCGGGTTGGCGGACGTTGGCCGGCGGTGTGGTGGTGTTGGCGGCGGTGGTGGCCGAAACGCTCCGCAGCGTGCGTGGCCCGGCGCAACCCACGGCCCCGGCGGCGCGGGCCACTTGAGCCTTGCGGCACGCGGGGGAGCCGGTGGTCGGGCGCTCGGCCGCCGGCCGGCGGTTCAGGCGGCGAATTCGCCCGATTCGAGGCGCTTGCGGTCCACCTTGCCGCTGACGCTGCGGGGCAGGGCGTCGAGGAAAATGACCTTGTCCGGGGTGGCCTGGGGTCCGAGTTGTTGGCGTACGAACTCGCGGAGCGACTCGGGGGTGCAATCGGCTCCACTCCGGGGCACGACGAAGGCCACCACGCGCTGGTCGCCTTCGGGCATGCGACACGGGACGACGCTGGCCTCCAACACCGCGGGGTGTCGGACCAAGGCCAGCGTGATTTGCTGGTGGATGGTCTCGGGTGATTGCCCGCCTTCGCCGACGCGCGTCACGTCCATGCTGGCAGGATAGGCCGGTGGGGCGGGCCGGGACAAGCCTTGGTTGGGGCTTTGGACTGTTGCGGGGCCGGCTTTGGCGGTTCAATCCCGCCGTGGCGCGCGAGTACGTCATTCGTCGCTTCCGTTCGAAGGTCGATCTGCACATCGACTACGCGGCGGAGTTGAACGAGCAGCAACTGGTGGCGGTGCAATCCGAGCCGGGGCCGGCGCTGGTGTTGGCGGGCGCCGGGGCCGGCAAGACCCGCACGTTGACGTACCGGGTGGCGTTCCTCCTGGAGCAGGGCATTGCGCCGGAACACATCCTGTTGCTGACCTTCACCAACAAAGCCGCCCGCGAGATGATGGAGCGGGTCCGGCAGTTGATCGGTCGCGAACTGCCGGATCTTTGGGGCGGGACGTTCCATGCAATCGGCAACCGGATCCTGCGTCGGCACGCCGAACGGATCGGTTACCAGCCGGGCTTCACCATCCTGGATCGCGAGGACGCCAAGGACCTGCTCAACGCCTGCTTGGGCGAGAGCGACATCGACACGAAGGCGACCCGTTTTCCCAAACCGGCCGTCCTCTGCGAAATCTTCTCGCTGGCGGCCAACATGGATCGGGCGGTGGGCGCCGTGCTGGCGACGCACTACCCGTGGTTCGCCCATCTGGAGGAGCCGATCACGCGCTTGGCGGAGCTTTATCAACAGCGGAAACGGGCGGCGCAGGTGATGGACTTCGACGACCTGCAGACGCAGTGGCTGCGGTTGTTGAAGGAGGATGCGGAGTTGCGCGAGCGGTATCAGCGCCGGTTCCAGTTCATCCTGGTGGACGAGTACCAAGACACCAACCAGATCCAGGGCGAGCTGGTGGACCTGCTGGCGGGCCGTCACCACAACGTCATGGCCGTGGGGGACGATTCCCAAAGCATCTACTCCTGGCGGGGGGCCAATTTCCGAAACATCCTGACCTTCCCCGAGCGGCACCCGGGCACGCAGATCTTCCGCATCGAAACCAACTACCGCAGCACGCCGGAGATTCTCGAGGTGGCCAACGCCGCCATCGCCGCCAACCGCCATCAGCATCCGAAGAAACTCGTGCCCGCGCGGCCTTCCGGGATGAAGCCGGCGTTGGTTTCGTGCCACGACGCCCACGAACAGGCCGCCTTCGTGGCCCAGCGGGTGCTCGAGTTGCGGGATGAGGGCATCCCGTTGGAGGAGATGGCGGTGTTGTACCGCTCCCATTTCCATGCGCTGGAGCTGCAGATGGAACTGACCCAGCGGAACATCCCCTTCAGCATCACCAGCGGGCTGCGGTTCTTCGAACAGGCGCACATCAAGGACATGGCGGCCTTCCTGCGGCTGTTGTTCAACCCGGCGGACGAGACGGCGTTCAAGCGGATGGTGCTCATGCTGCCGGGCATCGGGCCCAAAGGAGCAGCCCGCCTGTGGCAGGAGTTCCGCTCGGCCCTGGGCAAGGGTTCCGGGACTCCGACGCCGGCGGATGTGGCGCCGCGGCTGCAAGCCCTGGAACCGAGCGTCCCCAAGAAGGCCAAACCCATCTGGGCGCAGCTCAACGCCACCCTCGCCCAGGTGGCCGCGCCGGAGGTGTGGCGGAATCCGCCGCAGGTGATCGAGCTGCTGTTGGACGGGATCTACGACGAGCTTCTCAAGGCCCAGTACGCCGATGCCGGCAACCGGCGGGACGACCTGGACCGGCTGGCCGCCTTCGCGGGCGAATACGGCAGCATCGAGGAGTTGCTGGGTCAACTGGCCCTGCTGACCAACGTCGAGGCCGAAACCGCCGCGCCGCGAACGGACGACGAGGAGCGGCTCCGGCTCTCGACGGTGCATCAGGCCAAGGGCCTCGAGTTCCGGGTCGTGTTCGTCATCATGCTGTGCGACGGGATGTTCCCTTCGCACCGTTCGGTCGAGCAGGAGGAAGCCCTCGAGGAGGAACGGCGGCTGTTCTACGTGGCCATCACGCGGGCCAAGGACGAACTGTACCTGTGCTGGCCGTTGTTGCGGCCGATGGGCGGGGGCGATTACATGCAACAGCCCTCGCGCTTCCTGGGCGAGATTCCGCCGGAGTTGCTGGAGAACTGGAATCTGGTGAGCGAGAGCGGCGTGGCGGGGCCGTGGTCGTAGGGCGTGGACCCGTGCCATGGTTGAGCGGCGGGTCCGGCCCGGATGCCGCCGAAAAAAAAGAAAGAGGCCGGCGTCGGCCGGCCTCCGTGCGTTGCCCTGAATCCGCCCCGGGCTTAGTAGTCCATGCCGTGCTCGTTGGCGGGCTGCTTCTTCTCCTTCTCCGGAATCTCGGTGATGAGACACTCGGTGGTGAGGAGCAGACCCGCGATCGACGCGGCATTCTGCAGGGCGGTCCGGGTGACCTTCTTCGGATCGACGATGCCCGCCTTCACCAAGTCGGTGAACTGGCCGGTCGAGACGTCGAAGCCCTCGTTGCCCTTCTTGCTCTTGACCTGCTCGACGATGACCGAGCCTTCCAGACCGGCGTTGTCGCAGAGGGCGCGGGTCGGGTATTCGATGGCCCGCTTGACGATCTGCACGCCGATGCGCTCGTCGTCGTTGGCCGGCTCGACCTCGTCGATGGCCTTGAGGCAGCGCAACAGGGCCACGCCGCCGCCGGGCACGATGCCTTCCTCGACCGCGGCCCGGGTCGCGTGGAGGGCGTCCTCGACGCGGGCCTTCTTCTCCTTCATCTCGGTCTCGGTGGCGGCGCCGACATTGATGACGGCCACGCCGCCGGCCAGCTTGGCGAGGCGCTCCTGCAGCTTCTCGCGGTCGTAGTCGCTGGTGGTTTCCTCGATCTGCCGGCGGATCTGGTTGATCCGGCCCTGGATCTCGGAGGGTTTGCCGGCGCCCTCGACGATGGTGGTGTTTTCCTTGTCCACCACGATGCTCTTGGCCCGGCCGAGGTCCTCGAGCTTGACGTTCTCGAGCTTGATGCCGAGGTCCTCGCTCAGGAAGCGGCCGCCGGTGAGGATGGCGATGTCCTCGCACATGGCCTTGCGGCGGTCACCGAAGCCGGGGGCCTTGACGGCGCAGCAGTTGAGGGTGCCGCGCAGCTTGTTGACCACGAGGGTGGCCAGGGCCTCGCCCTCGACGTCCTCGGCGATGATCAGCAGGGGCTTGCCGACCTTGGCAATCTGCTCGAGCAGCGGGAGGAGGTCCTTGAGGCTGCTGATCTTCTTCTCATGGATCAGCACGTAGGCGTCCTCCAGCTTGCACTCCATCGTCTCGGCATTGGTGACGAAGTAGGGCGAGAGGTAGCCCTTGTCGAACTGCATGCCTTCGACGACTTCGAGGGTGGTCTCGATGGACTTGGCTTCCTCGACGGTAATGGTGCCGTCCTTGCCCACCTTGTCCATCGCGTCGGCAATGATCTCGCCAATGGTGGTGTCCCAGTTGGCCGAGACGGTGGCCACCTGCTTGATTTCCTCCTTGTCCTTGACCTTCTTGGCCAGTTTTTCGAGCTGCGCCACCGCGGCGTCCACGGCCTTCTGGATGCCGCGCTGGATGCCGATGGGGTTGGCGCCGGAGGTCACGTACTTGAGGCCCTCGCGGAAGATGGCCTCGGCCAGCACGGTGGCGGTGGTGGTGCCGTCACCGGCGGCGTCGCTGGTCTTGCTGGCCACCTCGCGGACCATCTGGGCGCCCATGTTCTCGAAGGGATCTTCCAGCTCGATCTCCTTCGCCACGGTCACGCCGTCCTTGGTGACGGTCGGCGAGCCGAATTTCTTGTCGAGCACCACGTTGCGGCCCTTGGGACCGAGCGTGGCGGCGACGGCCTTGGAGAGTTTGGTCACGCCGCGCAACACGGTCTGACGCGCGGCCTCATCGAAGAGGAGTTGTTTTGCTGCCATAGGAGTCAGTGTCTTTCAGTTCAAGAGGGTGAGGGTTATTCGAGGATGGCGAGGATGTCGTCGCTGCTCAGCAGCTTGTATTCCTTGTCATCAAGTTTGATCTCGGTGCCACCATACTTGCTGATGAGCACCCGGTCGCCCACCTTCACCTCGAAGGGCACGACCTTGCCGTCGTCGTCCTTCTTGCCCGTGCCCAGCACGCGCACGATGGCTTCGGTGGGTTTTTCCTTGGCGGTATCGGGGATGATGATGCCGCCTTTGCGAACTTCCTTCTCTTCGACCGGCTCAACCAGGATGCGGTCGCCGAGGGGTTTGATCTTCAGTGCCATAGGTTCGGTTGTCTCTGTCTCTCTGCTTGTGGTTTCTCGCGGAACCCGGACCCGGCGCACTCGCGGCAGGTCCGTCAAAAAGCCGGGGAGCGCCGTCCGCGGGACGGTCCGCTCCCCGAAAGGTCATTTCTTGTTTTCGTCCACGACTTCGGCGTCGATGACATCGCTGCCTTGGGCCCCGCCGTCGGACTTGGCGGAATCGCTGCCGCCGGAGCCGGCGCCCGCGCCGGCGCCCGCCGCGCCTGCCTGGTCCGTCCGGGCTTCGGCCGCGGCCTTGTAGAGTTCGGCCGAGGCGGCCTGCCAGGCTTCATTGAGTTCGTCGCTGGCCTTGCGGATGGCCGCGACGTCGGTGCCCTTGAGGGCTTCCTTCACGCGGTCGATGGCCTGCTGGATGCGGTTCTTGTTGGCCTCGCCGAGCTTGTCGCCGTTCTCACGGAGCAGTTTCTCCGACCGATAGACCGAGGCATCGGCTTCGTTGCGCAGGTCGATCTCCTCGCGTTTCTTGCGGTCTTCCTCCGCGTGGAGTTCGGCTTCCTTGCGCATCCGCTCGATCTCCTCCTTGCTCAGGCCGCTGCTGGCCTCGATGCGGATCTTTTGCTCCTTGCCGGTGCCGAGATCCTTGGCGCTGACGTGGAGGATGCCATTGGCATCGATGTCGAAGGTGACCTCGATCTGCGGCACGCCGCGCGGGGCGGGCGGGATGTCCGTCAGATGGAAACGGCCGATGGTCTTGTTGTCCTTGGCCAGGGGCCGTTCGCCCTGGAGCACGTGGATCTCGACCGCCGGCTGGTTGTCGCTGGCGGTGGAGAAGATTTCCGACTTCCGCGTCGGGATCGTGGTGTTGCGCTCGATGAGCTTGGTGAAGACCCCGCCCAACGTTTCGATACCGAGCGACAGCGGCGTGACGTCCAGCAGCAGCACGTCCTTGACGTCGCCCTTGAGCACGCCGCCCTGGATGGCCGCGCCGACGGCCACGACCTCGTCCGGGTTGACGCCTTGGTGCGGTTTCTTGCCGATGAGGCGTTCGGCTGTCTCGACGACCTTGGGCATGCGGGTCATGCCGCCGACCAGCACCAGCTCGTTGATGTCCGCCGCGGTGAGCCCGGCGTCCTGCAGGCAGGCCTTGACGGGCCCCACGGTGCGCTCGAACAGGTCGTCACAAAGCTGCTCCAACTTGGCCCGGGTGAGGGTTTTGTTGATGTGTTTCGGGCCGGTCGCATCCGCCGTGATGAAGGGCAGATTGATGTCGTAGGTGGTGGTGCTCGAAAGGGCGATCTTGGCCTTCTCGGCTTCCTCCTTGATGCGCTGGAGGGCGTCGGGCTGGTTCCGGAGGTCGATCCCGGTGTCCGTGCGGAACTCCTCCAGGATCCAGTCCATGATCCGGTTGTCCCAGTCGTCACCGCCCAAGTGGGTGTCGCCATTGGTCGCCTTGACCTCGAAGACGCCCTCGCCGATCTCGAGGACCGAGATGTCGAAGGTGCCGCCACCCAGGTCATACACGGCAATCTTTTCGTCCTTCTTCTTGTCCAGACCGTACGCCAGGGAGGCGGCGGTGGGCTCGTTGATGATGCGCAACACCTCGAGGCCGGCGATACGGCCGGCATCCTTGGTGGCTTGGCGCTGGGAATCGTTGAAGTAGGCCGGCACGGTGATCACCGCTTGGGTGATCTTCTCGCCCAACCGCATCTCGGCGTCCGCCTTGAGCTTGCTGAGG
>RFJD01000001.1 GCA_003695015.1 Verrucomicrobiota bacterium
ACGCTGGTGATCTTCTCGCAATTCAACGCCAACGGCGCCCCCACCGCCCCCAACGAATCCCACATCGAAATCCGCGGCACCCACGGCACGCTCTACCTCTTCTACGACCGCTTCGAGATCGTTCCGGAACGCGCCCCCACGCTGCCCTTCCCCGCCCGCAGCCCGCTGGACCGCGCCCAGGATCGCGCCTGGCGGCAAAGCTTCCGTCAACTCCGCGAACCGCTGGTGGTTCGCGGCAACCAGGCCACCGAACCGCACGTCCGGAACTTCCTGGACTGCGTCAAAAGCCGCCGGCCGTGCCACTGCGACATCGAAACCGGCCACCGGAGCACCACCGCCACGTTGATCGGCAACATCGCCCTGGAACGGCGCGCCTGGCTGGCATGGGACGGCGAGGCCGAACGCTTCACCAACCACGAGGAGGCCAACCGCGACCTGGACATCGCCTACCGGCCCGGCTTTGCCGCCGCCGGCTGAGCTTCGCGAAGGGGGTGAAAACGGCGGCCGGGGCGCCGGGCGCGGTTGCCCGGCGGGAGCGCCCTTTGGTAATCTGCGGACCATGCGGATACTTTCGGGCATTCAGCCTTCGGGCGCCCTGCACCTGGGCAACTACTTCGGGATGATGCAGCCGGCCATCGAGCTGCAGCACGAAGGAGAGGCGTTTTATTTCATCGCCGACTACCACTCGATGACCTCCCTGTTCGACGCGGAGGAACGCCGGAAAAACACCCTCGGCGTGGCGCTCGACTTCCTGGCCTGCGGCCTGGACCCGGAGAAGACGGTGTTCTTCAAGCAATCGGACGTGCCGGAGGTCACCGAGCTGACCTGGTTGCTGATGACCCTCACCCCCATGGGGCTGCTGGAACGCTGCCACAGCTACAAGGACAAGGTCGCCCGCGGCCTGCCCGTCAACGCCGGCCTCTTCACGTACCCCGTCCTCATGGCGGCGGACATCCTCATCTACGACTCGAACGTCGTCCCCGTCGGCCAGGACCAAAAGCAGCACGTCGAGGTCACCCGCGACCTCGCCATCAAGTTCAACGAAACCTACGGCCAGACGTTCATCCTGCCCGAGCCGCGCATCCGGGCCGCCACCGCCAAGGTCCCCGGGACCGACGGGGCCAAGATGAGCAAGAGCTACGGCAACACCATCGAGATCTTCGGCGACGAAAAACGCCTCCGGAAACGCGTCATGAGCATCGTCATGGACAGCCGCACCCCGGAGGAACCCAAGCCCGACGCCGACCAAAACACCGCCATCCGGCTCCTGCGGCTGGTCGCCCCGCCGGAGGTCGCCCAGGAGTACGAAGACCGGTTGCGGGCCGGCGGCCTGGGCTACGGCGACCTGAAGAAGAAACTCTTCGAGTGCTACTGGGCCTTCTTCGAAGAACCCCGCAAACGCCGGGCCGAGCTGGAGAAGAACCTCGACTACGTGCAGGAGGTTCTTCGCAAGGGGGCCGAAAAAGCCCGCAGCGTGGCGGCCGTGACGCTGGACCGCGCCCGCCGGGCCTGCGGTCTGGTTTGACCCGCCCGCCCCGAAGGCGGAAACTCCGGCCAGCCCGAGGCGAAGAGGACATCCCATGGAACCGAAGATCCTGTTCAAGTTCGTCGAGGAGGTCCGACGCGAAAGCCGGCTGGCCCGGATGGCCCACAGCGAGCTGCGGGCCGCGGTGGCGGCGCTGGATCCGAACCGCGCCGCCGTGTTCGTCACCGCCGTCCTCACCCACACGATCGCGGTGTCGCGGCTGCTCTGGCCCGAGCGGCCCGAGTCGGCCGAGCGCGGCGCCACCCTGCGTCGCGAGTTGCAAATCACCGAGCCCTCCCCCCTCCAACTGGCCGGCTTCCGCAAGCACCTGGCCCGGCCGGACGAAACTTACGAGGATTGGCTGCAGCGGCTGCCGCAGCCGAACTACCTCGAGTTCAACCTCATGCCGGCGGCGTTGATGGCCGGCGCCCAGAACGACACGTTCCAGGGCCACTTGGATCCGGACACGCTCGAATACACGTTCCGCGGCGACAAGGCGGCGCTGGCGCCGGTGGACGGCGCGTTGCGGAAGCTCGAGTCGGCCTGCGACTACTGGCTCCGGACGCACAACCCGTGGTAGGCCGGCCGGAGGCCGACCGGGCCGGGCAATCGAAGGCCCATGAACGCGGCGGAGGCATCCTGGCTGGCGCGTCTGGGGGCGCGGACCACGCAAAAAGCGCTCGACCTGCTGCAGGTGCTGGCGGTGTTGAGCGCCGCCGTGGTGTTGGCCCTCCGTCCCGGCACCTGGCGTCGGACGGTCCGGGCCGTGTTTGCGCGGCAGTTTCTGTTCACCGCGGTGGAGGCGGTCGGATTGGCGGGGTTGCTCGGGGCGCTGGCCGGATTGCTGGTGGTGGTGCAGGCGAATCTCTGGCTCAACCGGGCCGGACTCACCACCTTGGCCGGCCCGTTGCTGGTGGCGGTGGTGGTCCGGGAACTGGGGCCGTTGCTGGCCAACCTGCTCATCGTGGTCAACAGCGGCAGCGCCATGGCCGCCGAGATGGGGTTGATGCGACTGCGCGGCGAGGTGCGGGTGCTCGAAGCGCAGGGCATCGAGCCGCTCCCCTACTTGGTGATGCCCCGGGTGGCGGCCGCCGCCGTGGCGGCGCTCTGCCTGACGCTGGTTTTGATCGTGGTGGCTTTCGCCAGCGGGTTCGTCTTCGGCTCGGCCTTGGAACACATCCGCAGCGATGCGTTCATCTTCACCGAACAAGTCCTCCGGGCGCTGCGCCCGGCCGACGTGCTGACGGTCCTGTTCAAGAGCGTGACGCCGGCGGTGTTTACGGCGGTCATCTGCACGACCACCGGGTTGAACGCGGGCGCGGCCGCCAGCGACATCCCGCTGGCCTGCCGGCGGGCCTTGGCGCGGTCCCTCGGCGCATTGTTCCTCATCAACGCCCTGATCTCGGCCCTGCTGTATGTCTGACCCCGCCCCGGCAGCGACCCAATCCCGCGCCCACGCCCCGGTCCCGCCGATCCTCGAATTCGAAGGGGTGAGGGTCGAGGCCTCCCTGCCGCACGAGTCCATGCTGGCCGGGGTTTCCTTCGCGCTGCGGCCGGGAGAGTTGCTGCTGGTGCTGCTGGACCGGGATCATTTGCACGTGCCGCTGGCGGATGCCGCCGCCGGTTTGGTGATCCCGAACCACGGAACGGTGCGGTTCGAAGGACGCCCGTGGCGCAACCGCCCGGCCGGGGAGGCCGCCCGCGCCCGGGGCCGGATCGGCCGGTTGTTCGACGAAGTCGCCTGGGTCTCGAACCTGACGATCGAGGAAAACCTCACCCTGCAGCAGCGCCATCACACCCGCCGGTCCGTTGAGGAACTGCGGGAGGAAGCCGCGGCCCTGGCGGCGAGGTTCCGGCTGCCGGGACTGCCGCTGGGTCGGGTCGAGCAACACCGGGAGCAGGACCTTCTGAAGGCCGCCTGTGTGCGGGCCTTCCTGGGCGAGCCGGTCCTGATTCTGCTGGAGCGCCCCGCCCGCCAAATCTACGCTGAAGTCATGCCCGCCTTGGTCAACACCGTCCAGGAAGCGCGCGACCGGGGCGCCGCCGTCCTGTGGACGACCTCGAACCGGCGGGTGTGGGAGGACCCGGGCGTCCGCCCCACCCACCGGGCCCAGATTGCGGGCGTGCGCTGGCACCTTTGCGAATCCGATGCAGCAACGTTTCCGCTTTCGACATGTCAATGAGCTGGTGGGACTGTTCGTCCTGCTGGCGCTGGCGGCGGCGATCGCGGCCCTGTTCCTGGCGGCCCGCTCGCAGCAGTGGTTCGCCGCCACGATCCGGTACCGGCTGCAGTTGCCCGCCTCCGGCGCCGCGGGCCTCAAGCCCGGCAACGACGTCTTCGTGCTCGGCCTGCCGGCCGGCATCGTCAAGAACGTCGCCGTCCTCCCCAACGGCCGGCTGGTCGCCGACATCGTGCTCCGGCGCGACTTCGCCCCGTTCATCCGCCCCGACAGCCGCGCCCTGCTCAAGCGCACCTTCGGCGTGGCCGGCGACGCCTTCGTCGAACTGACCCGCGGCCAACAGGGCGAGCCGCTGGCCGACGGCGACACCATCCTCTGCCAATCCAGCGACGAACTGCCGTCCATCGTGGACCGCGTCGTCGAAGTCCTCCGCTCCGAAGTCCTGCCGGTGGTGCAAAAAACCGGCGCGCTCGTCGAGGAATGGACCCGCGTGGGCGTCAACCTCAACCAAACCCAAGCCGACCTGCGCCGCGCCCTCCAACGGCTGGACCGGCTCGCCGCCCGCGCCGAGGCGGGCGAAGGCACCGTGGGCCGCCTGCTCACCGACACCAACGCCATCGGCCAGGCCGAACTCTTCCTCGCGGAAGCCCGGCAGACCCTGGCGGATTTGCGCGACACCACCGAGCGGGTCCGCGAAGCCGCCCGGCGCCTGCCCGAGATCGCCGAGCACCTCCGCCAAGGCACCGCCGAGTTGCCCCGCATCACCCGCAGCGTCGCAGCCGAAACGCGGGACCTGCCCGGCCTGGTTCTCCAAATCCAGCAAACCGCCGCCGAGTTGCAACGACTCACCGAGGCCATCGAGCGCCATTGGCTGATCCGCAAGTACGTCGAGCCGGAGGCCGGCGGCGGACGCATCGCCCCCGCAGCCGTCCCCGGAGGCCAGCCATGAGAACCCCCCGCCCCGCCACCCTCGCCCTGTTGCTGCTGGGGACCGTCCTGCTGGCCGGCTGTGCCGGCCCCTCTTGGGAAAACCAGGCGCCGCCGGCCCGTCGCCAGATCGACCGCCTCGCCCGCCTGGCCCGCGCCGCATGGAACCAAGGCAACCTCGCCCAAGCGGACACCCTTTTCGCCCAATGCCTCCGTCAGGCACGCGCGCTGGACGAACCGGAGGCCGTCGCCAACGCCGCCTACAACCTCGCCGCCGTCCGCATCGCCCGCGGCCGCCTCCCGGAGGCGCGGCCCCTGCTGGATGAAGCGGCCCACGCCGCCCGACGCGCCGGCCAACCGGCCGCGGACATCCGCCTGCTGCAGGCCCGGCTGGCTTTGGCTGAGGGCCGATGGGAGGAAGCCCGGAGGCGACTCGACGCGCTGCCGGGGGCGGCCTTGGAACCGGCGGAGCAACTCCAAGCCACCCTGCTTCGGGGCGAACTCGCCTGCCAAACCGGCGCCTTGGACGAGGCGGAAAGGGAGTTGCAAACCGCCCGGAGCACGCCGGCCCCCATCCAAGGACAGCCCCTGCTGGCCGCCGGGGTGGAACGGCTGGCCGGACGGCTGGCGCTCGCCAAAGGCCGGGCCGTCGAGGCCGCTGAAGCCTTCGATCGGGAAACCGACCTTTGCCGGGCCGCCGGCGCGCCGGCCATGGTGGCCGAGGCCCTGGGCCGGGCGGCCGAAGCCTGGAAGCAGGCCGGCCGACCCGCCGCAGCCGCGGATCGCGCCTGCCGGGCGGCCCACAGCCACCTCGCCCAAGGCAACCTCCCGGCGGCGCGCCGGTGGCTGGAACAAGCGCGCACTTGGGCCGCGGAAGCCCAGGACCCGGAGCTGGACCGGCGCGTGAGCGACCTGGCTGCGGAGCTGTCCCTCGAACCGCCCGAAACCACGCCATGAAACCGCCGCCCCTCCCGGACGACGAAGCCCGCCGGCTGGAGATCCTGCACAGCCTGGACATTCTCGACACGCCGCCGGAGGAGCGGTTCGACCGTCTCTGCCGGCTGGCCACCCGGTTGTTTGGCGTGCCCATGGCCGCGGTGTCGCTGATCGACGCCCGGCGCCAGTGGTTCAAGAGCCGGGTCGGTCTCGGAGTGGACGAGACGCCCCGGGACATCTCCTTCTGCGGCCATGCCATCCTGGAGAAGGAACGGCTGGTGGTCCCGGACGCCCTCCAAGACGAACGGTTTCGCGACAATCCTCTGGTCACGGGCCCGCCCCACATCCGGTTTTATGCCGGCCAGGTCTTGCGCGGGCCCGGGCGCCAGCCGCTGGGCGCCTTCTGCCTCATGGACACCCGGCCCCGCCCGTTCACCCAGGAGGACGAGGCGGCGTTGGCGGACCTGGGAGCAATCGTCGAACGGGAGTTGAACCTCGCCCGCACCATCGACCTGGAACGCGAGCTCCTCCAAGCCCAACAGGAAACCGAGCGCCTCCTCCAGAGCCTGCTGCCGGCCCCGGTGGCAGCCCGGCTGAAAACCTCGACCGGACGCATCGCCGACGAGTTCCCCGAAGCCACCGTGTTGGTCGCCATGGTCCATGACTTCAACCAGCTCACCCGCCGCCTGCCGGCGGCCGAGGAGGTCGAGTTGCTGGATCGACTGTTCACCGGGTTCGACGAACTGGCCCGCGAGCACGGGGTCGAGAAGATCAAGACCTTCGAAGCCACCTACCTGGCGGCGGCCGGCGTGCCGGAACCGCGGCCGGACCACCTCGAGGCCATGGCCGATTTCGCGCTCGCCATGCAGCGGTTCGTGGTGAGCCTGGATCCGCTGGCGGAGCAGGGATTGCAACTGCGGATCGGCTTGGAAACCGGCCCGGTGGTGGCGGGAGTCATCGGCCGCACCCGGCTCAGTTACGACATCTGGGGCGACACCGTGGACACCGCGTGGGAACTGGCCGAGCTCGGCATGCCTGGGTGCATCCAGATCAACGACCCGGTCCGCCGGCAGCTCGAAAGCCGCTACCTGTGCGAGCCGCGCGGACCGTTCTACCTGCGCAGCAAGGGGGCGTTCGAATTGCACTTCCTGCGAGGCCGCCGCGAGCCGGAGGCGGACTGAAACCGCCCCGCCGCCGCCGGCGCCGGCTCACACCACTTCCAGCGGACAACGGGGAATGGCTTCGAGAAAAGCCCGGCCGTAACGCATGCTCAGCACCCGGTTGTCCAGCACCACCACGATCCCGGTGTCGCTCTTGGTCCGGATCAACCGCCCCACCCCCTGCCGGAAACGCAGAATCGCCACCGGCAGCGAGAACTCCATGAAATCGTTGCCGCCCCGCGCCTTGATGCGCTCGACCTGGGCCTCGACCAGCGGGTGGTCCGGCACCGCAAACGGCAGCCGGGTGATGATCACGTTGCTGAGGGCCTCGCCCGGCACGTCCACCCCCTGCCAGAAACTGGCCGTGCCGAACAACACCATCCGCTCGCCGGTCTTGAACTGCTCGAGCATCGCCGAACGCGAACTGCCCCTGCCCTGCACCAGGCACGTCAGCCCGTGACGGGCCAGCGGCTTCTCGAGGTCCCCGCTCACCTGCCACATCAACCGGTTGCTCGTGAACAACACGAAGGCCCGGCCCTGCGTCTGCACCACGAAATGCTCGATCCACTTCCCCAACGCCGCCCGGTAATCCGGATGCCGCGGATCGGGCATCTGCCGCACCACGTACACCTTCATCTGCCGGGCGTAGTCGAACGGCGACCCCACCTGCAACTGCGCCGCCCGCACCGCCCCCACGCGTTCGACGAAGTAACGCAGCGGCGAATCCGCGCGGGCCTCGCCGGGGCCGGCTTGGAACAGGATGGGCGAACGGGCCTCGCCCCCGCCGCCGTCCTTCGCACCCGGACCGGCCGGGGCCTCGCCCCCCGGCAAACGCCGCGACCGGACGCTGCTGCGGCCCCCGGACCGTGGCGGACCGCCCCCCGCCCCGGCCACCCGCGTGCCCAGCGTGGCGCTGGTCATGATCACCGAGGTCCCCGTGCCAAAGAGCCGCTGCCGCAGGTAGGCCGAGACGTCGATCGGGGCGGCGTTGAGCGTGATCTGGTCCCGCATCTGTCCGGTGCGCTCGACCCAATAGACGTAGTCCTCCTGGCTTTGGGAGAGGAACACCGCCACCGCCTGCCGCAACTCGACCAACCGCCGCTGGCACTCGGCCAGCTCGGCCCGCAGGTCCTCGTCCTCCAGTTCGTCCAAGATCTGCCGGACCGCCTCGTTGACCCGCTGCAAGGGCAGCGTGAGCGTGTCGGGCACCAAGTCCGGCCGCCGAATCCGCAGCTCGGTCCATTCTCCGGAGGCCCCGCCCTCGTCGGCCTCCCGCTCCCGCCGGCGGCTGCGGGAGGTCGAGCGGTGCAGCTCCTCGCAGGCCGCCTCCAGCGCCTTGAAGAAACGGTCCGCCTCTTGGAACACCTCGGCGACCAGCGACACGGCCTTGCCTTGGCGCAGCAGGGCCAGCAGGCCCTTCTCGGTCCGCGGATTCCAGAGCCGTTGGAGCGAGTAGCGGAGCTGCCCGCTCGAGACCCGCACCCCGATGTGCTGGGAGGCGACCTGCTCGACGGTGTGGGCCTCGTCGAGGATGACGAAGTCGTTCGCCAGCAGAACGCCGTTGTCCGGCGCCTCCTCCACGCCGCCCAGATGCACGAAGAACAGGCTGTGGTTCATCACCACCACGTCGGCGGCCAGCAGGTCGTTGCGGGCCCTCTGGAAGAAGCAGGGCCGGCCGCCGGCGCGGACGAACTCCGATTGCGGGCCGCAGAGTTTGGGCGAACACAACCCCCGCTCGGAGCAGACTTGGTCCCAGACCTTCGGGTCCGGCATGGGATCGAGGTCCGACAGGCTGCCGTCCTCGGTGCGCTGGGACCATTCGTAGATGCGCTGCAGTTCGTTCAGTTCGGGTGAGGTGAAGAGGCCGTCGCTTTGCTGCATGGCCCGTTTGAGCCGGCGGGTGCAGCAGTAGTTCTGCCGCCCCTTGATCATCGTGTAGCGGAAGGGCACCGGCAGCAGCCGCTCCAGCAGGGGCAGATCCTTGCCGGTGAGCTGCTCTTGGAGGTTGATGGTGTGGGTCGAGATGATGGCCTTTCGCCGTTCGCTGACGGCAAAAAGAATCGCCGGCACCAGATAGGCGAGGCTCTTGCCGACGCCGGTGCCGGCCTCGACCACCAGGTGTTCCCCCGCCACCAACGCCCGGGCCACGGCCACCGCCATTTCCTGCTGTTCCGGGCGGTACTCGAAGTTGCGCGCCCGCGACAGCACGCCCTCCGGCGAGAAGAACCGGCGGACCTGTTCGACCAAGTCCGCCTCCGCGCCCACGGTGTCGAAGGTGCTGATCATGGCTGGATGGGTCCCGCGGCCGGTCGGCGTCTTGTCTTGGTGGACGGGCTCAGTCGGTCTCGCGCGGGCGCAGGACCACGACCTCCGGTTCGACCGGGTTCTTGGCGATCATGTTGGCCGGCAGGATGCCGCGCCAGTTGAGGCAGGGATAGATGACGGCGTTGCGGCCAATGATCGAGCCCGGGTTGAGGACGGCGTTGCAGCCCACCTGCACATGGTCGCCCAAGATCGCCCCGAACTTGCGCAGGCCGGTGTCATGCGGCCGGCCGTCGATTTCGACCGTGACGTTGCCGGGCAGGACCTTGAGGTTCGAGATTTTCACGCCCGCGCCCAAGTGGGCCTTGTAGCCGAGGATCGAGTCGCCCACGTAGTTGAAGTGCGGCACCTCGCAGCCGTTGAAGAGGACGCAGTGCTTGAGTTCGCAGGCGTTACCCACCACCACCTCGTCGCCGACGATCACGTTCTGGCGGATGTAGGCGTTGTGGCGGATGCGACAGTTGCGGCCGATGATGGCCGGGCCCTGGATCATGGCGCCGTCCTCG
>RFJD01000220.1 GCA_003695015.1 Verrucomicrobiota bacterium
GAAGGACGGCCGCTTGACCCGGGCGACGATTCGTTCGTTGAACGGCAACCGGCTTAAGCTTCGCTACCGGACCCACACCACCGAAAAGTCTCTGGCCCGGGGTGAAAGCTTCACTTGGGAACCGGCGGGCGGGCAGCCTTGACCGGCGCGGGCGATGTGGCGCAGAAAAAGCGGCGTGATGAAGCAAGCCAAACGGATCGGAGGCGCATGATGGGTTGCAGCGCATTTTGTCGAGAGGTCTTGTCGCGCTGCGGGAAGGACACTCGCTTTTCGAGAACGCCGATATCGGGAACGCCCCGGGTGATGGGCACGGTTTTGCTGGCCCTGTGGACGCTGGCGGCGGCCGCGGGCGCCGCCGAGATCCACGTCCATCCGCAGGGCCGGGACACCCAGCCCGGCACGGCCGCCGCGCCGCTGGCCTCGCTGGAGGGGGCCCGCCGCTGGATCGCCGCGCACCACCTGGCCGGCCGCGAGCCGGTGACGGTTTGGGTGCACGGCGGCACGTACCACCTGGACCAGACCTTCCACCTCGGCCCGCAGGACTCGGGCACGGCCGAAGCCCCGGTGACCTATCGCGCGGTTCCGGGCGAGGCGGTCACGCTCAAGGGCAGCCTGCCGGTGGACGCCAACGCCTGGGAGCCTTGGCGGGACGGCATCTACCGCCAGTCGCTCAAGGGCACGCCGTTGGAGGGGCGCGTCTTCAACCAGCTCTTCATGAACGACCGGCGCATGGTCCGGGCGCGGTATCCGAACTGGGACTACGCCAACCCCCTCCGCACCGGCCGCGGTTACCTGCATGCCGTGCGGGGCAAGTCCATGAAGAAGATCGCCTTCGACCCGAACGACCTGCCCGGGCGGCAGACGCTCTGGAAGCATCCGGAGACCGGGATCGTACACGCCTTCCATGCCCACAACTGGGGCAACTTCCAGTTCCGCATCCGGGCGGTGGACTGGGACCGCCACGAGATCCTCTTTGGCGAGGGGGGCTGGCAGGCGCAACGCCGGGTCGGGGTCGGGGTCAAGCGGCCCGGCAGCCCGGGTTCGCCCTTCTACATCGAGAACATCTTCGAGGAACTGGACGCGCCGTTCGAGTGGTTCCTCGACACCGAGACCGACACGCTGTACTTCAAGCCCCCCGCGAACGTGGACCTGCGCAGCGCGCGCGTGGAGGCGGCCGTGGTCCGGCGGGTCGTCGAACTGGTCGGTGTCCAGCACGTGCACTTCGAGGGCTTCCACATCACCCAGACCCTGGCCACCTTCATGGACCCCTACACGGATCTGGCGCGGGGCGACTGGGCCGTGCATCGCGGGGGGGCGGTGTACTTTCAGGGCTGCCAGGACTGTTCGATCCGCGACTGCCACATCGAGCAGGTCGGTGGCAACGGCATCTTCGTGGACGGCTTCAACCGCCGCATCCACATCCGTGGCTGCCTGGTCGAGGACACCGGCGACAGCGCCGTCTGCTTCGTGGGGGACCCCAAGGCCGTGCGGGACTACCAGACCTGGGAGGCCCCCCGCGAGAAGATCACCGACCTGACGCCCGGCCCCAAGACCGACGACTACCCGGCGGACTGCAGCGTGCAAAACTGCATCCTGCGGGACGTGGGCGTCTACGGCAAGCAGACCTCCGGCGTGCTGGTGTCCATGGCCATGGACATCACCATCGACCACTGCAGCATCTACCGCATCGCCCGGGCCGCCGTGACCTTCAACGACGGCACCTGGGGCGGCCACGTGCTGTCCAACTGCGACATCTACGACGCCGTGCTCGACACCGGCGAACACGGCCCCTTCAACGCCTGGGGTCGCGAACGCTTCTGGAAGGGCCGGCAGTTGAACAAGGACTGGGTGCGGCTGGACGCGATCAAGACCGTGGTCCTGCACCACAACCGCGTGGGCAACTACCGGCCGGCCGTCAGTGCGGGCAACTGGACCATCGACCTCGACGACGGCTCGTCCAACTTCGAGATCCACCACAACCTCATGCTCGGCTCGACCCTCAAGCTGCGCGACGGCTACTTCCGCCGGGTCTGGAACAACATCATGGTCAGCGCCGTGCCGGTCGGCCTGCACGTCTGGCCCCCGGACAACAGCGAAGACGTCTTCGAACGCAACATCGTGGTGGTGGCCGGGGCCACCGAGGGCAAGGGCCAGGTGCACAAGGACGTCCTCGGCCCCGTCATCATGCCCCGCGACCCGGCCGTCTGGGGGCGTTTCGACCGCAACGTCTGGTGGAACCTCAACGCCGACGACTTCCGCGCCGGGCGGTTCGCCGCCAGCCTGGCCGACTGGAAGAAGAAGCAGGGGCCACACGACGTGTTCGCCGACCCGTGCTTCGTGGACCCGGCGCGGCGTGACTTCCGGGTCCGGCCCGATTCGCCCGCGCTGCGCCTGGGCTTCGAAAACTTCCCCATGGAGCACTTCGGCCACGAAATGACGCGGATCGAGCCCGGCCCCTGCGAATTCGAGAAGGAAATCGAAGTCACCATCCGTCCCGACGCCCGCGGCGGGGTGGTCCACTACACCCTCGACGGCTCGACGCCCACGCCGGCCAGCCCGCGTTACGTCGGCCCCCTGCGGATCACGCGCACCACCACGGTGCGCGCCGGCACCTTCGACGCCCAGGGACACCCGGTGGGCTTTGCCGACCGGGCCACCTTCACCCGGGTCGAAAGGGTCCACCGCCAGAGCTGGCTGGCCTCGCTGCTGGCCGGGCGGCTCGTGCGGCCCGAGGC
>RFJD01000221.1 GCA_003695015.1 Verrucomicrobiota bacterium
CCCACAAGGCCCAGGTCGGCGTGAGCTGCATCAACCAGGATCCGGAACACCCCGCCACGGCGCATTTCGGGCCGAACTTCCAAGTGTTCGACGAAATCTACCTCTTCAAGAACTTCCACCGCGACCAGGTCCACGGCCTGCTCTGGCTGGACAAGCACCCCAATTTCGGCATCCCCGGCGACTACCCGGTTTCCTGGTGCAAGGCCTACGGCAAGGGCCGCGTTTTCTACACCTCGCTGGGCCACCGCGAAGACGTTTGGGACGATGACCCGGCCATGCGCGGCCGCCGCAATCCGCCCGCCGTCAGCCGCGCCTATCAGCAGCACATTCTCGGCGGCATCAAGTGGGCCCTCGGTCTCGCCCCCGGCGACGCCACCCCGCAATCCACCGCCGTCAAGCTCAGCCCGGAGGAAGTGGCCGCCGGCTTCGTGCCGCTGTTCAACGGCGTCAATCTCGACGGCTGGCACCTGCGCCACCCCGACGGCACCCCGAGCTGGAGTGTCCAGAACGGCATGCTCGTCAACCTCGTGCCCGAAGGCGGCCATGGCACCGACCTGGTCAGCGACCGCAAGTTCTGGAACTTCGTGGTCCGCTACGAGTACATGATCCCCAAGGGCAGCAACAGCGGCTTCTACCTGCGCGGCCGGCATGAGGTGCAGATCGTCGATGACTACGCGGCCGGCCGGCCCTCACCCGGCGGCAACGGCTCCATCTACAACCACACCACCGCCTCGAAATTCGTCTCGAAAAAACCCGGCGAGTGGCAGACCGCCGAGGTCACCATGATCGGCCATCGCGTGACGGTCATCCTCAACGGCGAGAAGATCATCGACAACGCCTTGGTGGACCGCCCCACCGGGGGTGAGCTCGACCGGAACGTCAACGCCCCGGGCCCGATCATGCTGCAGGGCGACCACGGCTCGATCGCCTTCCGCAACATCCGGATCAAGGAACTCCCCTGAAGCCGTGCGCCCCGTCGCCACCACCGGCGAACCGACTGAATCCGATTGGCAAGAACGCGAACGCTTGAAAAACTCCCGCGGCGCTCTCCGCCGCCCGAAACCTGAGAATCGACGATGAAGAAAGAGAACCAGATGGACCTGAACCGACGCGACTTCCTCCGCGGCGGCTCCCTCGCCACCATGATGATGATGATGGGCGGGGTGCCGTTGAACGCGGCCGAGGAAAAAGCCGAGGTCAATCCCGACGGCACCACCAACTACAAAGGCGAGGCCAAACCCCTGCCGGTCGGCGTGATCGGCTGCGGGCGCTGGGGCCGCGAAATCATCCAGACCCTCTCCACCATCCCCTTCGGCCCTGTGGTGGCCATCTGTGACACCTACGGCGCCTACCTCCGCCGCGCCGGCCGCATGGCCAAGGAAGCGAAACAATACGCCGACTACCGGGAGCTGCTGGCCGACGACAACGTCAAGGGTGTCATCGTGGCCACCCCCACCCACCAGCACAAACAGATCGTTCTGGATGCGCTGGCGGCGGGCAAACATGTCTATTGCGAGGCGCCCCTGGCCCACACCATCGACGACGCCCGCGAGATCCTCGAAGCGGCCCGCAAGGCCATCACCGTCAATTTCCAACCCGGCCTGCAGAACCGCTCGGACAAGCAGATCGTCAATCTTTACAACTACCGGATCAAAGCCAGCGTCATCGGCACCCCGCTGAAGGCGCGGGGCCAGTACCACCGGAAGATGAGTTGGCGGTTCACCTCGCCCAACCCCGAGCGCGAAAAAGAGATCAACTGGCGCCTCAAGCGCGACATTTCCCTCGGCCTGCTCGGGGAACTGGGCATCCACCAGTTGGACATGATCAACTGGTTCTTCGGGTTGCTCCCCGTGTCCGTCATGGGGGTTGGCTCCCTCCGCCACTGGGACGACGGCCGCGACGTGCCCGACAATGTTCAGGCCGTGCTGCGTTACCCGACCGGCATCTTCCACTCCTATGAAGCCACCATCTGCAACTCGTTCAACGCCGAGATGACCAAGCTCTACGGCACCGACTCGGCCATCCTGATGCGCGACCGGCATGCCTGGATGTTCAAGGAAGCCGATGCCCCGCTGCTGGGCTGGGAGGTGTACTCGCGCAAGGACACCTTCTACAACGAGAGCGGTTTGGTCCTGGGCGCCGGCGCCACCAAGCAAACCACCCACGGCGCGAAATCGACCCCATCGACCGAGGAAGCGGATCCCATCTCGCCGCTGCAGTACAGCCTGCAGGCGTTCCTGATCAACTCCTACGACCACGGCGCGGCCGTACAGGACTTCACCTCGATGTTCGGCGCGGACGACAAGGAAGCCCTGCGCGAGTACCTCGTGGACGCCCAGAAGTCGCGCGTTGCGGCCGCCACCGTCGAGGACGGCTACACCGCCACGGTGACGGCCATCAAGGCCAACGAAGCCGCCCTGAAGAACGGCGTCGTTGAAATCCCCGAGTCCCTGTTCAAGATCAGCTAGAGCAGCAAACCACCCGCGTCGGCCGGCCTCCCGTGAATGCCGGCCGGCGCCCAACCATCCAATCTATCGACATGATGAAGACGAAAACCATCCTCTGGAGCTTGAACCTGCTGGCGGCGGTGGCCGTTTCCACCGCGGTACAGGCCGCAGACAATCTGGTCCGCTACATGGCCCGCCCCGGCGGCAGTGTCGTCGTCGAAGGCACCTCGACGGTGCACGACTGGGAGGTCGAGGGCAAAATCATCGGCGGTTACTTCATGGTCGAGCCCGCCTTCCAGACGGACCTCTCCCTCAAATCCGTCAAGAGCCTGACCACCAAGGAAACCAATCCCAAGGCGGTCATCTCGATCCCCATCCGCTCCCTCAAGAGCGGCAAGGACACCATGGACCGCATCATGCAGGAGGCGATGAAGGCGGATAAGAACCCGATGATCCGCTTCACGCTCAAGGAAATGGTCGTCAAGGGCGAGGTCCCGGAGTCCGGCAGCCCCGTGACCTTCGCGACCAAGGGCGACCTCTCGGTCTCCGGCGTGACCAAGGAAATCGAGATGGACGTCACCATGGAGCGGAAGCCGGCGAAGACGCTCGTCTTCAAGGGTGAGAAGAAGCTGAAGATGACCGACTTCGGCATCACGCCTCCGTCGCCCAAGATCCCCGGGCTTGGCAGCATCATCAAGACGGGTGACGAAGTGACCGTGAAGTTCACTTGGATCGTCAAGGCCCGCTGACAGGCTTGACGCTTCCTCCAGTCCAAAGGGCGCAGCTTCAGAGGCTGCGCTCTTTTGTTTTGGCTCCTTCCTCCCGGGCTGGTCCGCGCGCCACCGAACGCCTATCCTGCGAGCCGTGGAGCGTCACTACCTCGACCACAACGCGACCACGCCGCTGGATCCGGCCATCGCCGCGGAGATGGCCGTCGTCCAGGAACGCTTTTTCGCCAATCCCTCCAGCCCTCACGCCGAAGGGAGGGCGGCCCGCTGCCTCTTGGACGAGTGTCGGGAACGCCTAGCGGCCGTCTGGCAATGCAAGCCCTCCGAGCTCGTTTTCACCGCCTCCGCCACCGAGTCCAACAACACCGCGCTGTTCGGCGCCGCCCGCCTCCGCCGCGACCGCGGGCGGCACATCGTCGCCTCCTCCGTCGAGCACCCATCTGTCCGACGCCCCTTGGAACGCCTCGCGAAGGAGGAAGGATTCGAGGTCGCGTGGGCCCCGGTGGACGACCAGGGCCGGGTCATTCCCGATGCCGTCGAGGAGCTGCTTCGGCCCGATACCGTCCTGGTCTCCGTGCAAGCGGCCAACAACGAGACCGGGGTCCTGCAACCGGTCGCGGACATCGGCCGTCGGTGCCGCTCGCGGGGCATCCTGTTCCACGTGGACGCGGTCCAATGGTTCGGCAAGGTGCCCTTCGAGGGCATCGGGACCTTCGAAGCCGATTTGGTGAGCGCCTGCGCCCACAAGCTGCACGGTCCCAAAGGGGTTGGCGTGCTCTACCAGCGTTCGCCCCTCCGCCTGCCCGCCTTGCTCCACGGTGGCAGCCAGGAAGACGAGCGTCGCGCGGGGACCGAGAATCTCCCCGGCATCGTTGGGTTGGTCATGGCGATGGAGCGGTTCACCCTCCCGCCGGTCTTCGATTGTCCCGCCGTCCGGGAAGCCGCCACCAAGCTGGAAAAGGCCATCGCAGCCATCCCCGGCGTTCACCTGCTGTCCCAACGGACGCCGCGGCTGCCGAACACCGTGGCGTTCGCCGTCGAAGGCGCCGACGGCCTCAGCTTGGTCGCCAACTTCGACCTCGAGGGCTTTGCCGTTTCGAGCGGCTCAGCCTGCTCGGCCGGCGCTCTGAAGCCTTCGAACACCTTGCGCGCCATGGGGTTGGACGAAGGCCTCGCCTCGGCTCTGGTGCGTGTGTCGTTCGGACGCGACACGACGCCGGCGGCTGTGGGACGGCTGACAAGCTGTGTGCAACAGGTCGTCAACCGGGCACGGGGCTTGGAAGAAACCGACCGCGGCGGTGAATAACAGGTGCACAGTGTCAATAACGCGAACAACGTCGCTGCTTCCTCACGGCACCACCCCGGGCTGTCCGCCGCGTCCGTTTTGCGTAAGTCCTTGAGCCAACCTTGACACCGCCACTTGTTTGCCCTATCCACAGCCCTTAATACGGAGACCGAAAGCGGCAAGCGGACCAATCATCTTAACCAGCATGAAATTCAGCATCGGCAAGGACCCTTTCGCGGGAGGCCTTCAAGCGGTCCAGAACATCGTCACCACGCGGACCACGTTGCCCATCTTGGCGAACGTTCTCATGCGCGCCGAAGGCGACCGGATCGACCTGACGGCCTCCGACCTGGACATGACGATCCAGCGGGATGTGGCCGCCAAGGTCGAAACTCCCGGCGCCGTGACCCTGCCGGTCAAGCGCCTCTTCAGCATCGTCCGCGAGCTGGGCACTCCGGAAATCGAGATGGAGGTGGACGACCGCTCGATCGCCACGCTCCAATCCGGCCCCTCGCTCTACAAGATCCACGGCCTGCCGGCCGATGAGTATCCGCCCGTGCCCAGTCTCGAAGTCGGACGCTGCGCGGTCCTTCCCCAGGAAACCCTCAAGGGGATGCTCCGCCGGACCATCTTCGCGGTCTCGACCGACGAGGCCCGCTATGTGCTCAACGGCCTTTTCTTCAGTCTGAAGGACCACAAGCTGACCGTGGTGGCCACCGACGGGCGGCGCCTGGCCCTTACACACGAGGAGGTCGAGATCGAGGCCGACGGCGAGCATGAGTTCATCCTGCCGACCAAGGCGGCCAACGAGCTGGGGCGGTTGCTGACCGACAAAGGTCAGGTCGAGATCCGCGTGCAAGAAAACCAGGTGGTGTTCACCCTGCTGGAAGAGGACGGTCACCGGGTGCAGCTCATGACCAAGCAGGTCGAGGGCACCTACCCGAACTACCGGCAGGTGATTCCCAAGGAGTCCCGCCACCGGGTCACCCTCGCCCGGGAGGAGTTCCTCCAAGCCCTCCGCCGGGCGGAGTTGATGACCAGCGAGAAGTCCAACTCGGTCAAACTGACCTTCACCCGGAACCAGCTTTCCATCACGGCGAACACTCCGGAGATCGGTGAAGCCCGTGAAACCCTCGCCGTGAACTACAAGGACGAGGATTTCGCCGTGGCGTTCAACCCGGCCTATTTGCTCGACGCTCTGAAGGCCCTCGACGACGAGGAGGTCTTTTTCGAACTGACCGACGAACTCAGTCCCGGGGTGCTGAAGATCAACGGGCCTTTCCTGTACGTGATCATGCCCATGCGGATGAACTGAGCCGCGTGCGCCGCGCGTGTTGGATCACCGCACCGCCTTGTGAGCCAAGGTCGCCATGAGCCCACCCGGGAGGCAGCGCCGCCGGCGCGGGAGAACATTTGGGTGGCGCTGGCTTGCAACGCCGCCTGGCCGGCGGTGGTGTTGACGTGGCTGAGTGACCGCGACCGGCTGGGGCCCACCGGCGCGCTCCTGTTGGCCATCGTGGTCCCGATTGCCTACGGCGCCCGGGACTACTGGTTGAACCGGCGCTGGAATATCTTCGCGCTGTTGGGGTGCGTGAGCACCCTGCTGACCGGCGGTTTCGGCCTGCTGCAACTGAGCGGCTTTTGGTTCGCGGTCAAGGAAGCCGCGGTGCCTTTGGTCTTGGGCCTGGCGGTGCCGCTTTCGATGAACACCCGCCAGCCGCTCATCCGCTTGATCCTCTTCAACGACCAAGTCTTGGACACGCGCCGTATCGAGGCGGCCTTGGCGGCGCGGAAGACGACGGCGGCCTTCGAGGAACTTCTCCGGAGCGCCTCTTGGCTGGTGGCCGGCTCCTTTTTCCTGAGCGCCGCGCTGAACTTCACACTCGCCCTGTTGATCCTGCGCAGCACGCCGGGCACACCCGAGTTCAACCGTGAACTCGGGCGGCTCACGGCCTTGAGTTACCCCATCATCATGCTGCCTTCGATGGCCATCCTGATGTTGGCCATCTGGAAGTTGCTCAACGGCTTGGAAAAGCTGACAGGCATGGAGGCCGATGACCTGTTCCATCGGCGGTCGGCCGGGCGTTCCGCAAAGACGCAGGCGGGCGCCGGAGACCACGGGAACGACTGAGATTTCCCCGCCGCGGCGGGCGTCGGATCGCCGATCACCAAGGTCCTGCTGACCGGGCAGGTTGACGGCTTGCAGCAGGGCTGCCGAGTCCTCATCCTTGGCCACACCAAAAGCCATGAAACGGATGTCTCTTCTTTGGCGGCGCCTTGTTTGTGGGTTGGCGCTCGGGCTCGGCTCGGGGTTCCTCCTCGTGGCGCACGCCGGCGACCGATCGACGCCTGCCGATGGCCCCAAGCCGGCGGACGCTTCGCTGGCTGCTCTGCAGTCGGAGTTCTTGGGCCTGAAGTTCGGCATGTTCATCCACTTCAACATGGCGACGTTCCAAGGCGTCGAGTGGGTCGAGGGCTACCCCGACCCCGCCGAGTTCGATCCCGGCGGGCGGGTGGACACCGATGCCTGGGCCGAGGCGGCGGTTGCCGCCGGGATGAAGTACGCGGTCCTCACTGCCAAACACGTCGGCGGCTTCTGCCTGTGGGACAGCCGCCTGACAACCTACGACGTCATGAACCCCCGCTGCCCTTATCAGCGGGACTTGGTGGACCAATTCATCCGGTCCTTTCGGAAGCGCGGACTGAAGGTGGGGCTGTACTACTGCTGGCGGCATCCCGGTTTTGGCGACCCCGCCAAACACAAGGTGCTGCCCCCCGAATGCGACCCCGCCACCCACTCCGTCGAGGAGCAGATCGCCTTCCAACAAGCCCAGATCGCCGAGCTGGTCGAGCGTTATCCGGACGTCTTCTACATCTGGAACGACGCTTTGGATCCCACTCTCATGTCGGCTGCCGACGCGCGGGCTTTTTTCCGGCGGCTGCGGCCAGGGCTGCTCGCGAGCAACAACTGGTGGAACTGGGCCCGAAAAGGCACGCCGTACCTCGACATCGCCATCAAGGAAATGCGCCACTTCCCGGAGGACAACACCCTGCCCGGCGAGACCTGCTGGAAGCTGGAACGGACATGGTTCTGGCGGCCGGGGGCACGACCGCAGACGCCCGCGCAGGTTCTCAAGTTGCTCGAAACCGTGAATCAACGGCATTCGAACCTCCTCCTCAACGTGGCGCCCAACCGCCACGGCCGTTTCGAGATCGATAGCGTGCGGACGCTCGTCGAAGTGGGGCGGCGGCTTCGCGCTCGGCCGGGCGGAGACTGAGGCGGGTTCGGAACCATGGTCCCATGCCGCCGCGCCACCACGGAACTGGCTGGTTTTCAACTGGTTGGCAGGCGAGGCGGTTGTCTCTTGCGGCCGGGGCTCCGGGCGGCGGAGGCGCGAGGCGCGATTTTTTAGAAATCCTTGTTGCAACCGAGTCTCAACTTCACTACGCTGAATCCGTGCGCAAGAGCTGCACCAAGCGCGAAGGTTCCTGTTCCGGCGGCCCCTCCCGCGGGACCTGCCCCCTCAGCCAGGTCAAGGCGGGCACCTCCGTGCGCATCAAGCAGTTGTTGGCGTCGCCCGACCTTTGCCAGCGCCTGCGGGAGCTGGGTTTCCGCGAGGAGAGCCAGGTCCGCCTCTTGCTGCAAAACCGCTCCGTCGTCTGCCAAGTCTGCAACGTGCGTCTCGGGCTCAGCGCCCGGCTGGCCGACAGCATCTGGGTCGAGCCGCTGGGTGCCCGCGATGCGGCTTGAGCCATGTCCCCATCCATTTGTGCCCTCAGTTCGCTGGCGCCGGGTCAGCGGGCGGTTGTTTGTGGTGTCGAGGCGCCTGAGGAAATCCGCATTCGCCTGCTGGAGCTCGGCTTCGTCCCCGGCACCCCGGTCGAGCTGGTGCGTTTCGCCCCACTCGGCGGCCCGGTTGAAATCCATCTGCGTGGTTCCCATCTGACGCTGCGCCGGCAGGAAGCCGAGGCGGTCCGCGTCCGGCCGGAAGCCACCGCATGAGCCGCGCCCCGACAACCGCACCGGACGCCGCGCCGCCCCGGTTGCGGCACACGCTGGTCATCCTCACCGGCAACCCCAACTGCGGCAAAACCACCCTCTTCAACGCCCTCACCGGCCTGCGGGCCAAGGTCGGCAACTATTCCGGCGTCACCGTCGAACGCAAGGAAGGCCGCCTCCAAGGCGCGCCGCCCGACCGCCGCATCACGGTTCTCGACCTCCCCGGCGCCTACAGCCTCAGTCCCCAATCGCTGGACGAGCGGATCGCCCGTGACGCCCTGCTCCAACGCCTCCCCGAGGTCCCCGCCCCCGACGCGGTCGTCGTGGTCGTGGACGCCTCGAACCTTCAGCGCAACCTGTTCTACGCCACCCAAGTCATCGAGCTGGGGCATCCGACGGTGGTGGCGTTGAACATGATGGATGTCGCGCGCGAAAACGGCTTCCACATCGACGTCCCCGCCCTCCAACAGCAGCTCGGTGTCCCGGTCCTGCCCATGGTGGCCTCGACCGGCGAGGGGCTCGAGGCGCTCCGGGATTTGCTCAAGAACCTGCCGGAAAGCCTGCCGCGACCGGCCGCACCGCCCGCCTTCCTCCGGCTTCACCCGCTGGTGCAAAAGGAGGTGGACGCCTTGGAGGCGCTCTTGCAGCAAGCCCAACCCGGCCGGCGCACCGCCCGCAGCGAGGCGTTGTTGCTCCTCTCCGACGACCGGGCCCTCGAGGACCATCCGCCGGCCGAGGCCGGGGCGTTGCGCGAAGCCGTGCACGCCGCCCGCCGCCGGCTCGAATACGCGAACATCGACTGGCGCACGGTCGTCATCGAGGCGCGTCACAACGCCGCCTCCCGGATCACCGCCACCTGCGTGACCCAAACCCATCCCGACCGGGAGACCTTCAGCGACCGCTTGGACCGGGTGTTGACCCATCCGGTGTTGGGACCGGTCATCCTGGCCGTGGTCCTGGCCGTCATGTTCCAAAGCATTTTCAGCCTCGCCGAACTGCCCATGACCCTGCTCGAGGAGGGCGTCGGCTGGATCGGCAACCAGATCGGCCAACTCCTGCCCCCGGGCGACCTCCGCAGCCTCATCGTGGACGGCGCCATTGCCGGCGTCGGCGCGGTGGTGGTGTTCCTGCCCCAGATCTGCCTGCTTTTCCTGTTCCTCGGCTTCCTCGAGGACACGGGCTACATGGCGCGTGCCGCTTTTCTGATGGACCGGCTCATGAGCAAGGTCGGCCTCCACGGCAAGAGCTTCATCCCCCTGCTCAGCTCCTTCGCCTGCGCCGTGCCGGGCATCATGGCCACCCGCACCATCGAAAGCCCCAAGGACCGCTTGGTCACCATCCTCGTGGCGCCCCTGATGAGCTGTTCCGCCCGGCTCCCGGTGTACACCCTGCTCATCGCCGCCTGCATCCCGGACCGCCCCGTGTTGGGGCCGCTGCGCCTGCAGGGCCTGACCATGATGGGGATGTATGCCTTGGGGATCCTGCTGGCCGTGGTCATGGCGTGGTTCTTCAAGAAAACCCTGCTCAGCGGCCACACCCCGATGCTCATCCTCGAGCTGCCGCCCTACAAGCGGCCCCTTCTCCGGGTCGTCGCCGGCCATATGTGGGAACGCGCCAAACTCTTCCTCCGCAAGGCCGGCACGGTCATCCTGGGCGCGAACATCATCCTCTGGTTCCTGGCCACCTACCCCCGTTCCGCCGGGATCGAACAGCGCCTCGACGCCCGCGAACAGCAAATCGTCGCCGCCCAACAGGCCGGCCAACTCAGCGCCCCGGAAGCCGCCGAACAACTCGCCGCCCTCGAACGCGAACGCGCCGGCGAACGGCTGCGTCACAGCTTCGCCGGCCGCGTCGGCCACGCCATTGAGCCCATCCTCCGCCCCCTCGGCTTCGACTGGCGGATCGGCATTGGCATCGTCACCTCGTTCGCCGCCCGCGAGCTGTTCGTCAGCACGATGTCCGTCGTGTACAACGTGGCCGGCATCGAGGAAACCGAGGGAGAGACCGGCCTGGCCCGCATCCTCCAAAGCCAGACTCATCCCGACGGTTCGCCCGTGTACACCCCGGTGCTGGGGCTGACCCTGATGGTCTTCTACGTCGTCGCCCTCCAATGCGTCAGCACCCTCGCCGTGACCCGACGCGAGACCAACTCGTGGCGTTGGGCGGCTTTCCAGTGGACCTACCTGGCCGTGCTGGCCTGGGTACTGGCTTGGGTGACCCGGCACGTGGCTTCCGCGCTGCTCGCCGCCTGAAGAGCACGC
>RFJD01000222.1 GCA_003695015.1 Verrucomicrobiota bacterium
CGATGCCAGAACGAGAGAACGATGGTTGCGCATGGCCGGGAGAGTGCCGTGCCGGAGGGGCCAACGGAAGCATGGAATTGGCCCGGCCGGAAACCGCCCCGCAGGCGGGACGCCCGCGCCACCAACAGAGGCGCAACGGAGGAAGCATGGAACTGACTTGGCCGGGGCCGGTGGCATGGCCGGCGCGGCTCGTCGCGGCTCGGTCCGGGGGCCAACCCGGCTTCAAGTCCACGGCCCCGGGGCCGGCTCAAGGCCGCGTCACTTCCAAGGCGATCGGCACGTCCAGCCGGCGATAGACGCAGGTTCCTTCAGGCCCGCCACAGACGTAGTAGAGGGCGTACGCTGAAAACCGCACCGGTCCGGGGGAGGCGGTCGGCGGGGCGCGGAGTTCAAACTCGAGGTGGCGCACTTCGTCCGACACGGCTGCGGCCGGTTGGGGCGCCTTGATGCGTTGAAGATCCACCCGCCAATCCGGCGGCGGTTGGACCCAGAGCTGCAGGGGCTCGGCCTCGTTGTTCCAGTGGGCGCCGGCGGCCGGGTTGGGTCGGAGGATGACGTGCACGCGGGCCACGCCGCCGGGGTGAATCTGCGGAGGGACCACGGCGGTCTCGGCCTGAATCCAGCCGGCTTGATCACGTTCGATCCGGCCCTCCGGATCCGGTTCCCGGCCGGGGTCGGGACCGGGTTGGAACTGCTTCTGGGGATGGGCGAATTCGGCCCCGCCGGGTTCGACCACCAGCGGCCGCGGGGTTTCGCCCCGCCGGCGGATGGCTTCGCGGGCTTCCGGCACCCAGTCGTAGAACGGATAGGGCTTGTCGAGCCGCGGCCCGTATTGCTGGAGGCGGCGGCGCCAGATGTACTGGTTGGGATCCAGCGCCAAGGCCCGGCTCCACCAACGAACGGCCGCCGCGAAGTCGCCGGGTTGACGATCCCCGGAGTCGTGACGCTGGCGATGGGCCACGCCGAGCCGGAAGGCGATGGCCCCTGCATCCGGCGCCAGCGCCCAAGCCCTCTCGTACGCCTCGATGGCCCTGCCGGGAGAGGGCGCAGAGGAGTGCGGGCCGGTTGCATCCGGCCGGTCTCCCCAGAGAAGCCGGAGGTCGCCCAAGCGCACCCAATCGAGGGCCGTGCGGGGGGTGGTGTCGGCGGGGGCGGATTCGCCGGCCAGGGCGGCGGCGGGATCGGGGATCGACGGCGGCGGCGGGAACCGGCGGTCCATCAACCGCTGGAACTCCTCGCGGGAGGGGTTGATGGCGCGGACGATGCCGTATTCGTCCAGCAGCACGGTGATGGGGACGGCCTTGAGGCCGAGGCGGTTGATCGAGTCCACCAGCAGCGGCCACTCCATTCGCTTCCACTGCATGAACAGCAGAGCACGATCGGGATGTTGCTCCTCGACGATCCCGAGTACTTGGAGGCGTCCGGCTTGGACCCACTCCCGCGTGAAGACGTGCCACCCGGGCACGTGCCGTCGGCAACCCGCTCACCAGGAGGCGAACAGGTGCACCAACGTCTTGCGGCCGTGGAACTGATGCACCGAGACCGGCCGGTGATCCGCCGCCGCGGGGAACAGGAGGTTGGGGAACGGTTCCCCAACCGTCAGGGGTGGCGCGGTGAAACCGGTCGCGGGCTGGCCGCCGCCCCAAAGGGTGGCGCCGGTGAGCAGCAAACCGCAGATCCAGTCGTTTCTCATGGCTTGGGCGGGCAACGCCGGTCCGCGTCCGCCGCCGGCCTTCCCCCCTGTTGCCTCGCGGCTGCGGGAACGGGCCGGCGGGCGGACGACCGCCGGGGAGGGTTCACACCTTGGGCAGTTCGTAGCCCTTGCGGTGCTCCCGGGTGAGGAGCGCGTTGGCCTCGGGATCGTCGATGAACATCTCCGCCACCGGGTCCCACCGGAGCCGCCGGCCCAGGAGACGGGCGATGTTGCCCAGGTGACAAATGGTGGCGGAGCGATGGCCGATCTCGGCGTCGCAGATGGGCCGCTTGCGGGTCTTGATGCAATCGAGCCAGTTCTGCTGGTGGTTGCGGCTGCGCTCGAGCTGGATCGGCAGATCGTCGATCTTCATGTACGCGATCTCCATGGGCTCGGATTCGACCTTGGCGCGATCGATGGTGATGGTGCCCTTTTCGCCGATGAAGATCGCGCCGCCCGCGGGGCCGTTGCCCAGTTCCATCACCACGCCGTTGGCGTAGCGGAAGAACACCTTGGGCGAGCTGCAGATCTTGTCGCCGCGGGTCTTGGGTTCGGGCTGGGTGTAGATGGGCAGCTTCAGCGCCGGGCCGTCGGTCCAGATCTCGACCGGGCCGGTGTCGTCGGTGCCGAGGGCCCATTGGACCTGGTCGAAGCCGTGGCTGCCCCAGCCGGTCATTTCGCCCCCGGAGAAATGGCGGAAGGAGAGCCAGCCCGGATTGCCGCGCGGCACCTTGATCTGGCTGTGGTAGGGGACCAGCGGCGCCGGACCGCACCAGCGATCCCAGTCCAGCTCGTCGGGCATCGGTTCGGACGGCAGATCGCACAGCCAGGGCGAGGGATAGTTGTGCGCGATGACTTTCTTGATCTTGCCGATCACGCCATTGCGGATGAGCGTGCAGCCGCGGTGGTTCTCCGACATCGAGCGCTGCTGGCTGCCGGTCTGGAACACCCGCCCATACTTGCGCACCGCTTTCACGATCTGGCGGCCTTCGTGGATCGTCAGGCTCATCGGCTTCTCGACGTACAGGTCCTTGCCGGCCTGACAGGCGTGAATGCAGATCACCCCGCGCCACTGTTCGGGCGTGGCGGTGATGATGGCATCCACGTCCTTCCGCTCGAGTAATTCCCGGTAGTCCTGATAAACGGCCGCGTTGTAAGGCTTGGCGATCTGACGGGCGCGCGGCAGGTAAACATCCGCCACTGCCACGATGCGCGCCTCGGGCAGACGGGCCGTCCATTGGATGTCCGCCCCGCCCTGGCGGCCGACGCCAATGCCGCCGATGCCGATCTGTTCGTTCGGCCCGGGGCGGCCCGGGGCGGCAATGACCCCGGTACGGACGATTTGGGGCAGGGCGGCGGCGGTGGCCGACCAAGCGGCGGCGCGACCCAGGAAACGGCGGCGTGACAATCCGTGGTGAGCGGTATTCGTGTTCATGCTGGAGCCCATTGTGGCCGGGCCGGCGGGGTTGTCCAGAGGGAAACCGGACCGCCGGAACGCGAGCGGGAACGGGGTTTGTGAGAAGAGGAACGCCAAGACGGCAAGACGCCAAGGTGTGGAGTCAGGGGGAGGTTTGGCTGGTTGCGGCCGAGGGCCTCAGGGTGCCGGGCTGTGGCTTGGGTGGGGCGGCAACATGTGGGAGGGTGGTGACCGCGGGTTACCGAGGGCCGGGAGGCCATCGCGGGATTCAGCGGCCGGCGCGGGCGTGGGCGGAGGCCCCGGCTGGGCGACCGGCGGCAGAAGAAGCCGTTGAGCTCGCAGGGCGGATGTTGGCGGCATGGCCCGTGGCCTTTCGGGCCGGTCGCCGCGACCGCAGCATCCCCGCCGGCGGGGGCCGCAGGGATCGGTTCATGGACGAAGCCTGGAAAAGGCGTCGTTTTCGGTTTGCCAGCCCGGGTGATTCTGGTACGGTCACGGACTTCGCGCCGCGGGCGCCCCCTTCTAGGGGACGCCGCCCGGGGTTTTCACGCGAACGGCTGGTAAAACGGGCGCCTGCGCCGGCGCCTGTTCCCGCGTCCGAGGGGGCGCGGTTGGCCACAACAACAATGGACGCAAATCCCGTGTTTCCGCGGGATGGCCCGAGGGAAGACCGGGCGGGCTCGAAACCAAAGGAAATTGTGACCAACATCGACGTCAAAGAACTGCTCGAAGCCGGTGTCCACTTCGGACACCAGACCCGCCGTTGGAACCCGAAGATGAAGCGTTACATCTTCGGTGTGCGCAACGGCATCCACATCATTGATCTGGGCCAGACCGTCACCTGCCTGCAGGCGGCGTTGAAGTTCCTGCGCGAGATGGCGCGCCAAGGCCGGCAAATCCTCTTCGTCGGCACCAAGAAACAGGCCCAGCAGGTCGTCAAGGACCTGGCGATGCAGTGCGACCAGCCCTACGTCACCGAACGCTGGCTCGGCGGCACGCTCACCAACATGAAGACCATCAAACGCTCCATGGGCCGCCTGCGCGAGCTGGAGCAGATGATCGAGGACGGCTCGATCAACAACTACGTCAAGCAGGAGCAGGCCGTCCTGCGCCGCGAGCTGGCCCGCTTGGTCAAGAACCTCGGCGGCATCCGGCACATGGATGAGCTGCCGGGGGCGGTGTTCATCGTGGACGTCAAGCGCGAGCACAACGCCGTGGCGGAGGCCCGTCGCCTCAAGATTCCCGTCGTGGCCATCGTGGACACGAACGCCGACCCCGATTTGGTCGATTACCCCATTCCGGGCAACGACGACGGCATTCGTTCGCTCCGGGTGTTGTTGAAGTACGTCGGCGAGGCGATCACACAGGCGCGCGAAGAATTCGCTGCCAAGCGGCCCGCCGCCCAGACGGCGGCCCCCGCGCC
>RFJD01000223.1 GCA_003695015.1 Verrucomicrobiota bacterium
CCCACGGCCCACCCAGACGAAATAGCCCTGAAGCGGCGATGGCAGTGACCCATTGCCGGGTTGATTCCCGGCGGTGGTTTGGGCTCCATTAAGGGTTGCCGACCATGAGAGCCGAATTCACCGCCATCATTGAACCGGCCCCCGAAGGTGGTTACTGGGCGACCTGCCCCGAGGTGCCCGGCGCCAACGGCCAGGGAGAAACCGTCGAGGAGGCCAAGGAAAGCCTGCGGGAGGCCATCGAGTTGATCCTGAAGGATCGGCGGGAGGATGCCCTTCGCGGCTTGCCCGAGGACGCCATCCAAGACCGGGTCGTCATCGCGTGAAGCGCCGGGACTTGGAACGGAGGCTCCGGCGGGCCGGGTGTTACCTCAAGCGGGAGGGAGCCTCGCATTCCCTCTGGATCAATCCCCGTACGGGCGCGATCGAAGCCGTGCCCCGCCACTCCGAGATCAAGGAACCCCTGGCCAGGAAGATTCTCCGGAACCTCAACGCGGCGTAGCCGATTCGACCGGCGGGCTTGGCTCCGTCCCCTCCGGCGGCCCCAGGGGCCGGTGGATGCGCAGCAGGTACACCAGGGCCACGAAGTCGTAGAGGGCATGGGTGAGCACCGGGGCCAGCAGCGAACCGGTCACCTGCATCAGCAAGCCGAGATAGACCCCAACCAACACCGTCAACAGCGCGTAGCGCAGGCTGACGCAGTGCGCGGCGCCAAACAAACCGGACGCCAGGATCAACCCGGCCGCCGGGCCCCACCGGGCGCCGGCCCAACCTTGGATCGCCCCCCGGAACAACAGCTCTTCGCCCACGCCCGCCAGGATCGAGACCATCGCGATCTGGCCCACCGTCCACGGCCGCATCAAAGGTCGGACCGTGGCCTCCAACCAGAACCGCAGCGGGGCGAACGGGCCCCTCACCGAGGTCATCGTGCGGTGGAAAAACAGCAGCAGCGGAATGGTTGCGCCCAGTCCGAGCCCGATGGCCCTGGCCTCGGGCTGCCACCACTCGGCGAAGGGCCGGCCCTGCCAGAGCAACCCGAGACCTCCCAGCGCCCCCAACGCCGCTTCCAATCCGCACCCGAACCAGAAAAACCGCTGGCTCAGGCGCGGGTCGTTCAAGAGCTGGCCGCCCGGCGTCTCCATCGGCGCCGAAGGGTGCGGGCGGTCGCCGGCTTTGGCCAGTCAAAGCCGCGGGGTCACCGCCCGTCGGCCGGTTCGGCCTGCCGGTTGGTGCGGACGGTTGTTGAGGCTGGCGGTGGGTTGGTGGCGCGGCCCGCCGCCAACGCTTCCCGGGCGGCCGCGGCCAGACGATCCGCGCGGAGGAGGGCGTATCGGACCTTGAACGGCAGCCCGCGTAATTGATCGGACCGCACGCGCGCCAGGCCGTCCCGGACGAACGCCAGGTTCACGTTGGTGCCTTGCGCCTCGACCAGCCCCAGCAACGCGCCCGGACGCTCGACGTACGTGACTTGGACCTGCACCTGATTCGACAGCACCAGCGAACCGAGTCGTTTCCGCGCCTCCAACGCCACCGCCCGCTCCCGCGGATTGCGGGCGGCGAGCAGCGACGGGGCCTGAATCCCGGTCAACCGCACGCTTACGCGCCGTCGATCCGGCAGCTCCATCTGAAAGGCGGTTTCGTCCAAAACCCGCCGGCCGACGCCGGTGATCTCGCCCCGGACCTGTTGCTGGATGCCGGGCGGAGGGAACAGGGCGCGCCAGGCGTCGATGGCCGGGGTGGCCGCGGCCCGGTGCTGATAGATGACGAACGCGGCGCCAACGGCCGCGGCCCAACCGACCGCCAGCGTGCCCCAGTGCAGGCCGCGAAACAGCCAGCCGGCCTTGCGGGGTTCGGGAGGTTCGGCCGCCAGGGGATCGGCGGGCGTCCCTTCGGCGGCTTCGCCGGATTGACCAGGAGCCGGACGGGTTGCCAGCCGGAGCCGACGGGGTGTTTCGGCTTCGGCCGCGGTCCCGGCGGGTTCGGCGGTTTCCGTGGGGGCCGCGGTTTCGGCAGGGCGCGGTCGGGGGGCGGCCAGGAGTTCCCGTTGCAGTTCGGCCAGGAGGGCGCGTTGGACGCGTTCGTCCGGATGGGGCGGCGGTTCGATGCCATGGCGGCGAAGGGCGCGCCAAGCGGCGAGGCATTGGTCGATGCTCGTGAAGCGATAAACCTCCCAGGCGAACAGGCGCTCGAGGCGGGAGCCTGGTTTGGCGTTGCGCAGCCCGATGGCGAAACCGGGAAGGAGATTGGGATGCCGGACCGCCTCGATGAACGCCAGCACCAAGGCCAGGCGGCGGCGGCCGCGTTGCTCGGCGTTGCGGGCGTGGGCCAGCAGGCGGTTGGCAGGCGGTTCACCCGCCCCACGGACGTACAGCGTGTCGAGCGGCGCGGTGAGTTTCTCCCCGATCCACGGCGCCCAGACGACCGCGTTGGCCAACCCGAGAATCAGGGCCAGCGCCATGTACCCGCCGGAGGTGGGGTCCACCGCCGCTCCGCCGGAGTCTTGGAACATCCGGCTCAACACGACCACCAAGGCCGCTCCGAACACGATGCGCCACAGGATCAGCATCATCGATTCCCCGGCTGGAAACCCGCCCCCGCCGGCTCGAGGCGGGACAGGGCGTTCCGGCTTGACCCAGCAAAGCAACTCCGATGCCAGGGATCAACCCTCGTGGGCCGACGTCGGGCCGTTCGGCGGGGACGGGGAGACCTCCGGAACGGCTTCCCTCAGGCGTCGCCGGCGGGCGCCGCGGCCAACGCTTCCCGCACCGCGGCCAGCACCCGACGAACCGCCGCGGCGTACGGCCCCGGCACGCGGGCGCCGGCCGCCGCCGGGTGCCCCCCGCCGCCGAAGCGGGCGGCGACCTGGTTGACGTCCACCGCCGGGCTTTTCGAACGCAGGCTGACCCGCACCCGCCCCTCGGCCTGTTCCTCGAACAACACCGCCACCACCACCGAGTCCATGGCCCGCAGGTGGTCGATCAACCCCTCGGTGTCGGCCCGGCCGGCGCCCAGCCGCGCCACGTCCGCCGCGCGCAAGCCGAACCACGCCACCCGGCCGTCCTCGCTGAGCCGAAACCGCCGGTACAACAGCCGCAACAAAGCCACTCGCGCCGGACTCAGGGAGTGATAGAGCCGGCGGCACAGTTCGCCCACGCGCGCCCCCGCGCGGACGAGTTCCGCGGCGGTGTCGAAGGTGGCGGCGCCGACCGAGTCGTATTGAAACGAGCCGGTGTCGGTGGACACGGCGGCGAACAACAAATCCGCCATCGCGGGGGTGACGGGCCAACCGGCCGCCCGGCAGAGGCGGAAGATCAATTCGCCGGTCGAGGGAACGGACGGGTCGATCCAGTTCAGATCCCCGAACCGGGTGTTGCTGACGTGGTGATCGATGTTGATGAGCGGGCCCCGGCGTGACAGGGCGTCGGCCACGGCGCCCACCCGGTCCCAAGAGGCGGCGTCCACACTCACGACGACGTCGAACCGCCGCCCGGCCCGCGGCGCCTCCCACCAGCCGTCGGGATCGAGGAACGCCAGCCGGTCCGGCAGCGGATCGGCGTTCCACACCGCCGCCTGTTTGCCTTGGTGGCGCAGGGCACGGGCCAGGGCCAGTTGGGAGCCGATGCAATCGCCGTCCGGCCGCACGTGTCCGACCACGCAGATGCGGCGCGCCGATTCGAGGGTCTCGATGATCGGGCGCAAAAACCGGGGGGCGGAACGACGGGCCATGGGCGTCGGTGGTGGGGCGGGGCGCGCGTTCAGGATGATTCGTCCGGGGATTGTTCGGCCTCGAGCTGCTCGATGATCTGCAGCACGCGGGTGCCCCGTTCGATCGCGTGGTCCAGCACGAACTTGAGCCGGGGGGTGTGCTTCATGACCAGCGCCCGGCCCAGCAGCTCCTGCACGTGGGCGCGGCGTTCCCGCAGCATCGCCCAGCCGCGCTCGCAGGTCGCGGCATCACCCACGAAGCCGACATAAACCACCGCCGAGCGAAAATCTCCGGAGACGTGGACCTCATTGACGCTGGCGACGCCGGCCTCGGCGGCCGGCAGTTCCCGTTGGAGAATCAACCCCAACTCGCGCTTCAACAACTCGCGCACCCGGTCGTGTCGTCGTCCTTGCATGGCAGTCGGTTCCCGGGGTCCGGGTCGTGCCGTCGGCCGGGCGGGAAGGAGCGCGCCGGCGGAACCTCAGAGTTCCTGGGGCACTTCCCGGACTTCGTAGGTTTCGATCAGGTCGCCTTCCCGGAAGTCGTCGAAGCCCTCCAGCCGGATGCCGCATTCCATGCCGGCGCGGACTTCGTTGACGTCGTCCTGGAACCGGCGGAGCGTGCTGACCAAGCCCTCGTAGATGCGGTTCTTGCGGCGGATGACCCGGGCCTTGCCGCGGATGATCCGCCCGCTGGTGACCGCGCACCCGGCCACGTGCCCGCCCTTCGAGAGCTCGAAGATCTTGCGGACCTCGGCGACGCCGGTGGTGATCTCCTCGCGCTTGGGCTCGAGCAGCCCCGCCATCACCCGCCGGACCTCGTCGATCAACTCGTAGATGATGGCGTAAAGCCGGATCTCGACCCCCTCGCGCTTGGCGGCCTCGGCGGCCGCGTGGTCCACCTTCGAGTGGAAGCCGAGGATGATGGCCTTGGAGGCCGAGGCCAGCAGGACGTCGGTTTCGCTGATGTTGCCCACGCCGCTGGAAACGATGTCGAGCGACACCTTGTCCGACTTGATCTGCTTGAGGGCGTCGGTGATGGCCTCGACGGAGCCCTGGGTGTCCGCCTTGATGAACACGCGGAGGACCTTGGCCGATTCGCCGGAAAGCTGGTCGAGGATGTCGCGCAGGCTGGTGGGGGTGCGCCGCCGGGCTTGCTGGGCGCGGCGCATTTCCTCGGCCCGCTCCTCGCACAGTTCGCGGGCTTCCCTCTCGTTCTTGACCACGCCGAACTCGGCACCCGCCTCGGGCACGCCGTTCAGACCCAGCACCTTCACGGCGTCGGAAGGGCCGGCCTCCTTGAGGCGCTGGCCGCGGTCGTCGATCAATGCCCGCACCCGGCCGTAGTAGGGGCCGCAGACCATGACGTCACCGGTGTGGAGCGTGCCTTTGCGCACCAGGACGGTGGCGGTGGGGCCGCCGGGTTCGATGCCCGACTCGATGACGTTGCCCTTGGCCGGCCGGTTGGGATTGGCCTTCAGCTCCATCAACTCGGCCTGCAGCAGGATCATTTCGAGGAGCTTGTCCACGCCCTGTTTGGTGAGGGCCGAAATGTCCACGAAGATCGTGTCGCCGCCCCATTCATCCGGCACCAGGCCGCGTTCCTGGAGCTGTTGGCGCACGCGAAGCGGGTTGGCCGCCGGATGGTCGCACTTGTTGACGGCCACGATGATCGGCACCCCGGCGGCGCGGGCGTGGTCGAGCGCCTCGAGGGTCTGCGGCTTGACGCCTTCCTCGGCGGCAACCACCAGGATGACGATGTCGGTGACGTTGGCCCCGCGGGCCCGCATCGCGCTGAAGGCGGCATGGCCGGGGGTGTCGATGAAGGTGATCTTCTGCAGCTCGTTCTTCCGCTCCGGATGGGGGAAATGGATCGTGTAGGCGCCAATGTGCTGGGTGATCCGGCCGGCCTCGGTCTCGACGACGTTCGAGTTGCGGATGGCGTCCAAGAGGGTCGTCTTGCCGTGGTCCACGTGCCCCATGATGGTGATCACCGGCGGCCGGGGCTTCATGTCCTCCGGCCGGTCCTCGGCATCGAGGAGTTCGACCTTCTTGGGCCGTTCCTTGACCAAGGCGCCGCCTTTTTCGCGTTTTTCGACCCGGAAGCGCATCTTGTACTTGGCGCAGACGCGCTGGGCCACTTCCGCCTCGATGGACTGGTTGACGGTGGCGAAGACGCCCATCTCGATGAGGTCGGCGATGATCTGATGGGGCTTGCGGTTCAGCCGGGCCGCCAACTCGCGGATGATGATCGGCGGCTTCATCACGATTTCGCCGGCGGTGAGGGTCTCGGGCGGCGGCAACGGCGGCAGTTGACGTCCGCCCCGGGGCGGCGCGCCGGCGGAGGTCCGGGCTGGCGCGGCGGCGGGCCCGCTCGCGGCGGCCTTCTTCTTGTCGCGATCCTTTTCTTTGTCCTTCTTGCGGGCCTTGCGGCTCTCCCGGGCGGTCTCGCGCGGCTTGACGAGGAACTTGGAAATGTCGATGCGGCCCACCAGCGCGCCGGTGCGCGGTTTGGCCGGCTCTTCGAGCTCTTCTTCCTCCTTTTCTTCTTCGATGGCTTCCTCCTCGGCGGCCCGGGGTTCCGCGTCCGCAGCCTCCGCCGGTTTTTCGGCTTCGGGCTTGGTTTCGGCGCCGGCCTCGGCAGTGGCCGCATCGGCAGGGGCGGGGGGTTCTTCGGCAGCCGCGGGAGCGGGCTCGGCCGGCGGGGACGGCGGCGTTTCCGTGGTGGGTTCGGCGGTTGACGCTGCTTCGGGAGGGGCTTGGGTGGCCGCTTCAGCAGGGGCGGTTTCGACGGGCGGTTCGGCCGGGGGCTCGGCGGCAGGCGGGGCCTCGGCTGTGGGCGAAGCGGTTTCGGCGGTGACCGGGGTTTCCGCGGCGGATTCGGACTCGGCCGGTTCGGCCGGGGGTTCCGGCGGCGGGAACTCGACCCGCAGTTTTTCGAGAATGTACTCGGCGGTGATCTTGTCCACGCTGCTGGAGGCGGTCCTGACGCCCGGGATTTTGTATTCCTTCAGCTTGGACAGGACGACCTTGCTCGGGATGCCGATTTCCTTGGCTATTTCGTAAACTCGGACGGGCATACTGTGGTGTTGGGCTGCCGGAAAGGATGAAACAAACGAGGCGTCGGGCTCAGTCGCCGGCGTCGCCGCTGGCGCCGGGGTCGATGATCACGGTGCGACGAGCGGCCTCGGCGCGGGCCGCCTCCAGGATGGCGCTGGCTTGGTCGCCGATGGCCTCGATTTCGGCCAAGTCCGCCTCCTCGACGTGGAGGAGATCCTCCAACCCCAGAAAGCCGGACTGCACCAGGACACGGGCTTGGGCTTCGCTGATGCCGGGAATGGCTGCCAGGGCCTGGACGGCCTGCTCGATCTTGGCCTCGAAGTCGGGGACTTCCTCCTTTTCGGCTTCGATGTCCACATGCCAGCCGGTGAGCCGGGAGGTGAGGCGGGCGTTTTGGCCGCGTTTGCCGATCGCCAGGCTCAGTTGGTCCGGAGCCACGATGACCCGGACGCGGCGGTTGGCTTCGTCCACCTCCAAGGACCTGACCTGGGCGGGTGAGAGGGCCCGCTTCACGAAATCGCGGATGTCCGGTTCCCAGCGGATGATGTCCACTTTCTCGTTGTTGAGCTCGCGGACGATGTTCTTGACCCGCTGGCCGCGGAGGCCGACGCAGGCGCCGACGGGATCCACCTTGGGATCGCGGGAATGGACGGCCATCTTGGTGCGGAAACCCGGTTCGCGGGCGATGCTGACGATCTCGATGGTGCCGTCGTTGATTTCGGAGACTTCGCGGGCGAACAGCCGCTTGACGAATTCGGGATCGGCCCGCGAGAGGATGATCTCCGGCCCCCGGGGGGTGTTTTCGACCGCCTTGACGTAGCAGCGGATCTGCTCGCCGATCTGGTAGTCCTCGGTGGGCACGCGTTCGCGGCTGGGCAGAATGGCTTCGTACCGGCCGAGGTCGATGATGACGTCCGAGCGGTCGAAGCGCCGGACCACGCCGCTGACGATGTCGCCGGTCCGGTCCTTGAACTCCTCGAAGATGAGGGCCTTCTCGGCGCGGCGCAGTTGCTGCATCAGGGCCTGTTTGGCCGACTGGCTGGCGATCCGGCCGAAGTCCGCGGGCGTGACCTCGACCTCGACCTCGTCGCCCAACTGGGCGTCGGGTTTGATGCGGCGGGCGTCCGCCAGGGAAATCTGGTCGTGCCGGGAGACCACTTTCTCGGCCACCACCAAACGGGCCCAGGCTTTGATCTCGCCGGTCTTGGGGTCGATGGTGCAACTGAGATTGCGCGCCGGACCGACGGCCTTCTTGGCCGCGGTCAGGAGCGACTCTTGGACCACGCGCAGAAGGTCATCCTTGCTGATGCCTTTCTCGCGTTCCCAATATTCCAAAACTGCAATCAGGTCGTTGTTCATAGCGCGCCTACCACCGGGAGAACAAAAAAGTCGGCAGCCTGAGCTTTCCGACTTCACCGTGCTGGCCGCCCAGCGATGAACTTAAGTGCGGAAAACTAGTCACGCCACGGCCCCGGCGTCAAGGTCAATTCCCCGGCCCGAAAGGGAGGCGGCGAACCGAAGGCCGGGGGAGGGGCGATCGCCGGCCGGGCACACCGGCTCATGGGAACGAAAACATGCCACCTGCCCGGCTTGGCCCGGACGCCCTGCCCCCTTCGCCGAAAGCCCGGGAGGCCCGGAGTCGCGGTTCGCCAGCCTTCCCGGCGGGCAGCCGTCGCGGCCGGACGCCGACGCTCCCCCACTGCCGGGCCCCGCCTTGACGGCCCGGAGGCGGGTGCTTACCCTGCCGCCGCGTTGCGACCATGAAACCGGAGATCGTCATCGAATACTGCGCGGTTTGAAACTACGAGCCCCGTGCCGTCGGTCTGGCGGAGAAACTCATGGCGTTCAAGCTGAACGTGGGCTCGATCAAGCTGATCCCCTCGACCGGGGGCGTGTTTGAGGTCAGCGTCAATGGCCAGAGCGTTTATTCCAAGAAAGCCACCGGGGAGTTCCCGGACGAGGAGGCTCTGGTCAGGAAGATCAAGTCGCTGCTCTGACGCCCGCCCCGGTCTGTCGGGGAACCGCAGGAGGCCCGCCGCCCCTCAGCGGGGCGGAAGGTCGTCTTTTTTTCCGGAGAGTGAAGGGTGCCTGGTGGCCCCCGCGGTCTTCAAAACCGTTGTGCCGGCGTTCCGCGTCGGCAGGAGTGTTCGATTCGCTCCCTCTCCGCCACGTGTTTCCGGCGACCGGTCCCCCAAGGGCCGGCGCTCCGAGCGAAAGGAGGTGAGGCGCGTTGTCTCGTGAAGACATCCGGCGGCTGACGTCGCTGGCTTCGTGCGCCGGGTGAGCGTCCAAACTGGGCCAACCGGCCCTGGCGCAGGTTCTGCGCCGTCTCCCGCCGCTCGATCATCCCCGACTGCTGGTCGGTTCCTCCACGGCCGACGACGCCGGGGTGTTCCGTCTCGACCGCGACCGCGCGCTGGTCCAGACGGTCGATTTCTTCACCCCGATCGTGGATGACCCACGCCGGTACGGGGAGATCGCCGCCGCCAACGCGTTGTCGGACGTCTATGCCATGGGCGGCCGGCCGTTGACGGCGTTGAACATCGTGGGGGTGCCGGAGGAGGCGCTGCCGCCGGAGGTGCTGGCCAAGATCCTCCAAGGTGGCCAGGCCACGGCAACCCGGGCCGGTTGCGTGGTGGTCGGGGGACACACCATCCGCAGCCCCGAACCGTTCTACGGTCTGGCGGTCACCGGCTTGGTTCATCCGCGCCGAATCATCACCAACGCCCGGGGCCGGCCCGGCGACCGGTTGATCCTGACCAAGCCCCTGGGGACGGGCATCGCCACCACCGGCATCAAACGGCAGCAGGCCTCGCCCGCCTTGGCGCGGGCGGCGGTCCGGACCATGCGGCAGTTGAACGAGGCGGGGGCCGTCCTGGCCGAGCGGGGGCTCGTCCGCGCCGGGACGGATGTGACCGGTTTCGGATTGCTCGGGCACCTGGGCTCGCTTTGCCGGGCCAGCGGCGTGGGGGCCGAGTTGCAGGCCGCGGCCGTGCCGGTGTTGCATCGCGAGGTCTGGCGATTGCTGGCCGACGGCTGCGTGCCCGGGGGCACCCGGCAAAACCTCGAGGTGGCGGGGGCCTTCACCGAGTTCGATTCCGCCGTCACGCCGGAACAACGCCTCCTTTTGGCCGACGCGCAGACCAGCGGCGGGCTGTTGCTTTGTGTCCGGCCCCGACACGAGGACGCGGTGCTGGCCCTGCTTCGGTCCGCCCGCACCGTCTGCGCCGTCGTGATCGGCCGGTTGGTCCGCTCGCCGCAACCGCGCATCCTTGTCCTGCCATGAACCCGCTGCGCGCCATTCCCGCCGTGGACAAGGTCCTGGCCGCCGTGGAAGCGGAGGCCGGACTGCCCCGGCCGCTGGTGGTGGCCGAAACCCGGGCGGCGTTGGAGGAACTCCGGCGTTCGTTGGCGGAACAACCGGCCGGAACGCCGCCGCCCTCGTTCGAGGCCGTGGTGGCCGGCGTTCGGGAACGCTTGGCCACCCTCCGGCGGCAGCGCCTCCGGCCGGTGATCAACGCCACCGGGGTGGTCCTCCACACCAACCTCGGCCGCGCGCCGCTGGGGCCGGAAGCCCGCCAAGCCCTCGCCGAAGCCGCCGGCTACAGCAATCTGGAACTCGATCTGGCCACGGGGCGCCGGGGCGGCCGCGGAGCGTACGTCGAGCGCTGCCTGGCGTTGTTGTGCGAGGCCGGGGCCGCCACGGTGGTCAACAACTGCGCCGCCGCGTTGGTGCTGGTTTTGCGCCATCTGGCCCGGCCGCCCCGACACGAGGTCATCGTCGGCCGCGGCGAACTCGTCCAGATCGGCGGCGGGTTTCGCATCCCGGAGATCCTCGAAGCCAGCGGCGCGGTACTGCGGGAGGTCGGGACCACCAACCGGAC
>RFJD01000224.1 GCA_003695015.1 Verrucomicrobiota bacterium
GATCCGGCGGCGCGGCGGCCGGCCACCGGCGCTTCCGCCAAGGCGCGTCGCTCGATACGGCCTTCGACCTCGGTTTCGTTGGCCCTCGCGATTTCGGCGGGGGCGGCCTTCTCTTCGGCGGCTTTCGGGGCGGGGGCGAGATGCCGGGCCGATTCGTCGGCGGCCATGTATTTGTAGCTCGGCGCGCGTCCGGCGATCCTCGAATTCAGGACGAGTCCCAGCACCAGGACCAACGCGGCGGCCAGTCCCAGGGGCGCCGCCCAAGGCCGGAGGGCTTCCACGCAAAGGACGAGGAGCGACGGCCGGGGGGCGGGTTGGGAAGGGGCCGCCCGGAGGATGCGTTTGCGCCGTTGGGGCGCAAGACGGGCTTCGGGGGCGTGCGCCTCGCGGAGAAGATCGGTCAACCGGGCGAGTTCGTCGCGGCGGCGGCGCAGTTCGGGGTCGGCCGCCAGTTCGGCTTCGAGGGCGGCGGCCTCGGCCGGAGGCAATTCGCCCAGCAGATGATCGAGCAGGCGGCGCTCCGGGTCCGGGGCGTGTTCTTCCGGCGGTTGGGGAGGCGGACGGTTCATGGGATCACTCCGGAGCGCTCATGGCGGCGGCCAAGGCTTTGACGGCGTGGTGCAGGAGGTAACCGACATGGCCGACGGTCAGTCCGGTGCGTTCGGCGATTTCCCGGTAGGAGCAGTCTTCTTGGAAACGGAGGCGGAGGATCTCCCGCTGCCGGGGTTCGATCCGATCCAGGCACCGGCGCAGGCGTTGAACCTCCTCCCAGCGGGCCAGGGCCTGGTCCGGACCGGGGGCGGTTTCGACCGGCACCGGACCCCCGCCGGCCGGCGCGCCGGCTGTTTCCAGCGGGGCCGTCCGGGTCGCCTGTCGGTGATGGTTGAGCGCCAGGTTGTGCACGGTCGTAAACAGCCAGCGCCGGGGTTCGCGTACTTGGGCCAGCCGGGGGGCCAGTCGCAAGAACGCTTCCTGCACGAGGTCCTCGGCCGTGCCGTTGTCGCCCGCCAACCGCCGCGCATACCGCAGCAGCGGCCCTTCCAGCTCGGCGAACAACCCGGCCAGCCGGCCGGAGGCCGCCGAGGACGTTCCGCTTGGTTCGGTGTGCTCTGGCACGGTCGATTCACTGTTCCCCGCCGGCGGGCCGGTGGTTTCCGTGAGCCATGGCCGGACGCCCCGACGCCAGCTTCCAACCTGTACGACCCCGGCGGGATGGGTTTCTTAGACCCGTTTTGCCCAACCGCCTCCGACCACCCGTCGCGACCGGCCCCCGGAGACCGGGGCGCCACCTTTGGGATTGGACGGAAAACGGGTGTGCCTCTGCCCGAAGGATGCGACGAATCCGTCGCGACGGCCAGCGGGAACGTCGGCCGCGTGGAGCGTGGGGAGCGTGGAGCGTCGGAGCGTGGAGCGTGGGCAGCGTGGAGCGTGGGCAGCGTGGAGCGTGGGGCGTGGGAGCGTGGGTGGGGGGTGCTTGCCGGGGCCGGCGGGAGCCAGTCGTGCAGGTTGGGCACGAGTTACTTGGCGCTTGACAAGATGCATTGGCAGGTCTAAAAAAGCATTTTGGAATCCTGTGTGACCCTGGGCACCCAGCCAATCTGCCCAAGGGAAGCCAAATCTTTTCAGCACGCTTCGATCATGAACTCCAAACGCCCCGTAATTTCGACATTTGACCCAAGTGGTCGCTCCCTCTTGGGACGCTTGGTGGCGTGGCTGCTTCTGCCGGCCGTTTTGGGCTTGGCGGAGGCTCGCGCCGAGCGCTGGATCGGCGCCGGCGGCGACCTGACTTGGAACAACCCCCACAACTGGGTGCCCAATACCGTGCCGGGCCCCAACAGCGTGGTCTATGTGGACCATGAAATCCTGTTGAACGTGGACGCCACCATCGGCGTCCTGTTCTTGGACCCGGCGGCGTCCGGCAATTCGATGGGCGGCATCAGCCCCTTCGGGGGACGCGACATGACCCTCACCGCCGGCATCCTGAACAACAACGGCGGTATCTTTCGGCTCAACGCCTCCGGGATCACGCTGAACCCGAGCGGACTGGGCGAGGCCTTTCTCAACGGCAACGGCCAAATCTTCATGCAGGACAGCGCCGCCAACTTCATCAAGGCGACCGGCGGAGTGATCTTTCACGACGCCGCGCACACCATCGTGGGTTCCGGCAACCTGCTCCAGAACGCCTGCGGCATGGTCAACAACGGCACGATTTTGGCCGCCGCCACCGTCCTGACGAACGACCTCGGCGAACTGGTGATGAGCAACGCGCTGGTGATTGACCCGGGCGGCACGAACAACACCTTCGTCAACCACGGCGTGCTGGAGGCCCGGGGTGCGGCCGGGCTGGAACTGCGCGCGGGCGTCTTCGAGATGGGCACCAACGTGGTGACCGTGTACGGCGGCTCCAAGCTTGTGGTTGGAGGTGGCGCCGTCCTGCGCGGCGGCCGCTATCGCACCCTGACCGATCCTCCTCCCCCGCTGCCCGGGGCGGTGGCGCGCGCCCTGGCGGGCCTGGCCGGCCCCGGTCTCCCGGAGGGCGCCATCAAACCGTTGAGCGACGCAGTGTTCGAGGGAACGGTTCTTGACGGGCGCGTGGTCCAGGAGAACTACCGTTGGCCCATCATTCGCGGCGGGTTGGAGAACAACGGGGTCTGGTTCATCAACAGCGGCGGCAGCACCACCCGACTGTGGTATGACGGCACCCAAGCCATCACCGGCAGCGGCCGGATCGAGCTGAACGACTCGGCTAACAATCAGATCATCCCCAGCAACGCGGATGACGTCCTGACCAACGGTCCGGACCACAC
>RFJD01000225.1 GCA_003695015.1 Verrucomicrobiota bacterium
GAATCGTTCCTGCTGGTTCTGGTCCCGCCACGGCTCGATCCAGCGTTCGACGATCTGGGTGGGACGTCCCTGGTCATTCCGCTGGAACCACTGCCACCAGGTCGTCCCGTCGGGCATGACCCGGGCGATGAGCGACGGAAGGGAGTTGGTGCCCACTTCGGTCCACAAGTTCTTCCCGGGATAGCCGTACCAAGTCATGGGGCCGTCAGTCTGACCGTCCAAGCTGGGGGGCATCTCCCAAGAAAGGATGTCACTGGCATCGTTCGGCTCCTTAGCCAAGAGCCAGTGACGGATGCGGGCAAGGCGGAGGTCGCTGGCCGCCAAGTCCGTCAAATTGGTGGTGCTCAACTGCTGGACGGCCGCACTGTTCCACCGCAAGCTAAGTTGCTTGGAGCGGTTTGGGGCATCCGCGCTTTGAACTTCCAGCCAGCTTGGATCCGGCAGACCTTGCGGGATTTGCGAAGGATCATAGCTGTCGGGAAAGCCAGTGTATTCACCGGCCTCTTTACGAGCCCAAACAACGATCTGCTTGGAGGTGTCGGGAAGGGTGATCACGGCAGAGCGGGTTACCCAACTCGGCTCAGTGCTTCCATCGCGCAGGTCGAACTCCGTCCGGCCGTAGGGCGTGGTCATGGCTCGAAGGACAGTCGCGCCGTTCCCGCTCCCACCTATCGGGCCGTACTCGAAGCCGCTGCTCAAGCCGGCCACATCCAGCACGTTCGTCAGCCAGCCATCGGCATCGTATTGGAAGACCGCCTCATGACCGTAAGGATCGCTGATCCGCGTGATCCGGTTGGGGAAGGCCGCGTTCTCGTAATAGAGGGTGCTGGGCTCCCCGGCGGCGTCGATGATCTGAACCAAACGCACCAAGGGCTGCTGCCCCGAACAAACCGTGTCGTTTTGGTATTGAAAAGACAGGCTTTGCCCGTCACGTCCGGTATAGCGCGTCAGGAAGTAAACTGCCTCCGAACCGGATTGCGCCTCCACACGCAGAGTGTATTGGTAAGCTTGGCCATCGGGATACGCCAGTTCCCAGCCGATCTGCTCGTTCAGGTCATCGCGCAGCCTTCGCAAAACCGCTCCGCTGTGGAAGTCTGGCTCGCTCGCCTCGTCGTTGGCGGGCACCAGCAGATGCATCGTCGAGCCGCCGGGCGTTCGGACCAAGACATGATCATCCGAGCCCCAATAGACGACGTCTTGCCTGACGCAAGTGAACCAGCGCGACCTCCAGCACGGACCAAAGGAACTACTTATGACGTTTGGGCTCAATGTGCCGCATTCAATCTCCTCCCAAGGATCAGGATTGTCCCAAGTCGTGACTTGATTCCGTTGTTTGTACATCAGGGTCAGCCGGACCTCCGGACCCCACGCCGGCCGGTAGCCCCAAGGCTCATCCAGCACCCAGAGGTTGATGTAAGGCTCCGAGACCCGCCACCGGGGCATCCCGGTGTAGGGTCCCAAGGAGGACAACAGTTCGATCTCCGGCGCAGGCTCGAGGTCCGCCCCGCTGCCGGCCGGACTGGCTTGGGAGGGCAGAGCCATCCGCCCGGGCAGGTTGAGACCCGGAGAACCGGCGCAGGAACCTCCGTCGAGGCCCCCGTCATTCCACGGCGGACAACTGGCCGGGTCCTCAAGCGCGCAAATCCGGTCCACCGCGTCCGCCAAGAACGCCGCCCAACTGCGCCCAAACACTTGAGCCGCCTCGGCCGGCCCGACCGCCTGCCAGCCCGCCGGCAACACTCCCGCCGGGACCAACGCGTAGCCGCTGGCCTCCTCCTCCAGCGCCTCTTCGCTCATCCACATCCGGCCCCGCGTTGGATCCCACACCCAGTACCCGCCGTCACCGGCCCCCAGCAACGTTCGCCACAAATCCTCCCGCCAGTGCAGCACCGCCGGCCAAATCCACGGCGCCCCCGGCTCGTGTCGGGCCGCCTGTGCCCGCAAGCCATGACGGCCGGCAATGGCCGCCAGCCGCGCCAGGCTGAAGCCTTGGGCGTCCTCGGGCCGCGCCTCCGCCACCACCGCCCGGTCGCTCAGTCCTTCAACCCCCATCGCCCGCGCCCACGCCGCCAGCGCCTTGGCGCCGCACAACTGGGAGGCCAACGCCGACTGCCCCCGCCAAGCAGCCCAGCCTTCCCGCACCATCGCCCAGCGTTGCTTCCAGTGCTCGGAGCGCGGCCACCAGTCCCCGGTGAGCTCCATCAGGGCGCCCAAGTCATCAATCCGCCCCAGCTCCAGCAGCGCGAACCCCAGCCGCACCGGCGTCGCGTCCATCTCCGTGCCCGTTTGCTCCCAGGCCGCCAGCAGATGGGGCAGGGCCCGGCTCCAGCGGGCCTGACGCTGGTACATGCCGCCCAGCATCAAATGCGCCCGGGCCGCCGCCGGGCTGCCGTCGTAGTCCCGGGCCAGCTCCTCCAACTCGCTCCGCCAGAGGGCGTGCAGCCCCAACCCCTCACGATCCGAGCCGCCCGCCTCCCGGAAGGCCGCCCAGCGGGCCATGTGTTCCTGCTGGATTTGCTGGAACCGCGCCTCCGCCTCCTGTTGCCACCGGATGACGGCCGCC
>RFJD01000226.1 GCA_003695015.1 Verrucomicrobiota bacterium
CCGGCGCACGGTGCCCTGGTTGGCCTCCGCCGGCTTGGGATTCTCCACGATCTCCACGTCCACGCCGCTGCGGTCCGCCCGGGGGATCAGACGCATGCCTATCCGGCGGCCCTTCTTCTTGGACAGCCACAGGGAGCGCACCAGGGGCACCTCCGCGCCACAGCCGGGCCCCTCGCAGCGGATGGTGCGCGCCCACAGGTAGGCGATGGGCACCGCGCCGTCGTCGTCCTTCGGGTAGAAGCGACCCAGTTCCTGCCCGGCCTGCTCCTTCACCCAGGCGCCCCACTTGCGCACTTCGTCGGCCAAGCGCCCGCCGTGCCTGGGGATGTACTCCAGCACCACCTTGTTGAGCAGCACCGCCACCGGGTTGAGGTCCGAGGCGAAGGCGTCCGCCCCGATGCGCAAAGCCTCCAGGGGAATGGCCCCGCCGCCGGCGAAGGGGTCCACCACCAAGGGGCGGGTCCCCGGCGGGCCGGCCAGGGCCTCGTGGGCGGCCTGGGTCAGGCGGCGGGCCGTCTCGAGGAAGAGCTTGTCGGTGGCGTGATCCCAGTTGGCGAACTCGGCGATGAAGTCCAGGAGGCCGGCGCGGAGCTGGCGGGGATCGGACCAGTCGCGGCGCTTCGAGTCGCGCCGGGCGTACCATGCCTGGAGGCAGCGGGCGGCGGTCTGGCGGAAGGACGCGGGGCAGCGGGGGTCGGCGGGGTCGGGCCAAAGGGCGGCGCAGAGGACGGCGCGGCAGGCGGCGAGGGGGCGTCGGGCCCACCAGATGTGGAGGGTGGCGATGTGGCCGTGGCGGATGGATTTCTCGCGCCGGGCATGGGCGGAGATGCGGGCGATGGGCAGATCGACCTCGATGAGCCGAAGGGGGACGGCGGATTCAGGCATGGCGGCCTCCGGGGTGGGCTTGGAGGAGACGGGTCAAAGCGCTGACCGCCCGGCCAAGGCTCCCCGACCGGCGGGCGGCCTGATCGGTGATTTCCTCGACGGCGGGGTGGGCATGTCCGCGTCATCCGGATCGAGGTCCTCCGCCGGATCGATGATCTTGCGCCAGTCGGGCAGGGGCTTGCCGACCGCGCGAAAATGGACTCCCTCAGTCACCTTGGCGACCGGGTCCTGGTCGTCACGTTTCTTCGCGCTCATTTCTCGTTGCACGCTTGCCGGCCGACGGCGGGTTGGCTCAGGAGACGGAGGCATCCTCGCCGGGCCGGATGGACCGGACCCGGACCAGCTTGGTGCGAAAAAGTGGCCTGCCTGGTTTCTCGCCGGTGAGGAGTTCGTCGGCCTCGAGAGCTTTGGCCGCCACCACATGGAGGGCGTCCATGGCGGACAGGCCGCAGTGGCACGCTTCCTCCAGAGCGGGTTTCAGAATGGATCCCGGGTCCTCGAGGTGGTGGGCAACAACCTGCTCGAAGAACTCGGTGTAAAACTCCGCCTCTTCGTCCTGTCTGTTGAAAACCGCTTTGGGCAGGGTTTCCAGCTTCAGGAAGTCACTGGCGGCGAATTCCACCTCGGGGTTGTCCAGCAGCTCCTCGAACAGCTTGCGCGCCTCCCTGCCTTTGCCCCGGGCAAGGCAGATCAACAGGCTGGCGTCGAGGTAGATCCGGCGCATCAGGGATTGGAACGCTCGCCGCGCCGTTGGCGGACTTCCTCCAGCACTTCGTCCCAGCTCAACAACGGGATGCCCGCCGCGATGATCTTCCGCCGCAGGCCCCAGAGGCGGCGGGCTCGATCGAGGCGGAAGGCGGGTTCTTTCTCCGGTCTCAACTGCTCAAGGTCGCCCAGCACACGTCGCCATTCCTCTTGCGTGCCTTCGGCAATGTCGTCGTCAACACCAGCCAAGCGCTCAAGGTACGGAGCCGGCTCCGGGAGGCGATCACCGGGGAGCAAGGTGGATGTCCGGGCGCAACACGGCTCCCCGAAGGCCGCTCGATCTTGCTGCGAGGCAACGGCCGTCGAACTCAGCGCCAGGCTCTCCGTGCTGCGTGGCCACGTCTCGCTCGGGATCCGGGTGGTGCTCATGGGTTTCCTTCTTTCAGTGCGCGATAAAGTTCCTTCGGGATGGAGGCGACGAACGCCTCGTGGACTCGATCATGCGCTGTGTCCAGCCAGCCCTCGAGGCGGTCCCGGTCCGAGAGTCCGTCGTGAATCTCGACCACATGGGCCAGGTCGAGCATGAGGGAAGATCCCCCGGGGTCGGCCACCGTGCCACTACGGTGTACCAGCGTGCCGGGGGAGGACGTCTCCTCATACCGCAATTCGTAATGTTGGAAGAAAGAGGCAACGGGTTTGGCCAGGGGAGTGGGCAGCTCGGGGAACAGGACGAGTTTGGCGCCCGGAGACTCTCCGGGCGTGGTCGGCATGCGGTTGATGTACCGCAACTCGACACGGACGACCCGGCACTCCCCCACCACCTTTTCATAGGCGGAGAAGGCCGCCATGATCCGCGTCTTGAATGCCTCCCAACCCGGGTAGGGCGGCAGATGGTTCACAACCAGGAGCCGGGGTCCGCACTGGACCATGGCGGTTCCGTCGGTCTTCTTGAACCGCAACCGTTCCACCACCTGCTCCTGTCCCGCCGCGATGCTCCCGGACGGCGCCACGGGCAGCCGAACCGCCCGCAGTTCCTCCCGGGCTGGATAGTCCGACTTCACCTGGTCGTATAGTCGTCCCGGCACCGTCCAGTCCCAAGAATCCTCGGAGTGGAACCCCAAGACGCTGACGGCCTCAACAAGGGGTGGATTCTTCAACCTTTCTCCCATGTCAGTTGCTCATGCCGTCCTCGACAGGCTTCGGCGCCAGGTTGGAGCAATGCCCCATTGCGCTCCGCCGCGCAGGATGGCGCGCGGTCGGAGCAGAAAGCTGCGAGTGAGGTGGTCGTGCGCGCTTCACCGGTCCAGAACATCCTAGCAAAGGGGGCCAAAGGCGGCCAGTCTGAAACGCCCGTCCGGGAACCCGGCTACTCGGTGTCGGTTTTGTCCAAGCCGGCCTGGTAGGGCGGGGGATCGTCTTCGCGGAGGGTGACGGGCCGGCGGGAGGAGTCGGTGCGGAGGCGGTAGTGTTCGATTTTCATGACCGGCTGCCAGTCGAGGGTGGCGGGGTCGCGGAGGATGTTGAGGGAGGGGTTGGGGGTGGCGCAATGGAAGACGACGTAGAGCCAGTAGTCGGGCCCGAGGCGTTGGGCCGTTTTGTACTCGTTGGCGGTCAGGGCGATCTGGCCGGTGTGGGCGCGGCCCTTGACTTCGATGAAGCGGACGTCGGTGAAGGTCCGGGGATCGTGGGGGTGGGGCTTGCGGGAGATGAGGTCGAAGCCCCGGTTTTGGTTTTCGACGCTCTCGACGACGCGGCCTTCGGCCTCCTCGTGGCGGATGGCGACGCGGACGGCGATGCGCTCGATTTCGTCGTCGCGGACGAGGGGGCGCACTTCGGGTTGCTGGCGTTCGGGATGGGGGAGGACCCAGGCCTGGCCGAGGTGGTGGAGGTCGCCGAGGGTGCAGTGGCGTTCGAGTTCGAGCTGCTGGAGGCGGGATTCGAGGCGGCGGTTGAGTTCGAGGAGGTGCTGGTGGGCTTGGGCGATGCGGCCCTCGAGGCCGGGCGTGGGATCGCCGGCCTCCTTGAGGCGGACGAACTCGGCGAGCTGGAGGTTCTGGCGATGGATGAGTTCCTGGAGGGAGATTTCCACGTGGCGGCGGACAGTCTCGTTTTCGCGGGCGCGCTGGGCGGCGATCTCGGCCAGAAAGGGATCGAGGGCGCGTTCGAGGAGGGCTTGTTCGACGGCGCGACGATCGGGCAGGCCGGGAGCGTCGGGCGGCGGGGTGGCCGTCGGAGCGGGGACGAGGTCGAGCAGGAGGGTGGGTTGGCGGACCGAGAGGGCGCCGTCGAGGTCGGCGCGGATGACGAAAAGGCGGCGGTGGAGGGTGTGGCCGCGGCCGTCCTTGATGGAGGCCCCGAAGAAATCAAGGCGGTACGGGACGGGCGAGTGCAGGTCGAAGAAGACGGCGCCACGCTCGAGGTCGCGGGCGGCCAGGTGGCGGACCTCGGCCCGGAGGGCTTCGAAGAGGGGATGGCCCGGCGTGACCCATTCGAGGGTGGGGTCGGACTGGAGGTGGCGTTTGTCGAAGGTGATGCGGTGGTAGGCACGGCCAAGGCGGCCGAAGCGGGATTCCTGGGCGGCGGCGCGTTCGGCCAAGGCCCGGGGCAGGCGGCCGAGGCGGAAGACGTGGGGCTGGGCGCGTTCGGGGCGGGGGTCCAGGCCGGCCAAGGGGGCGGCGGTGGTGAAGAAGTCCTCGATGACCTCGGGGACGAGGCGGCGTTCGCGGGCCTCGGCGGACTTGCCGATGAGGGCGGCGAGGTTGAGCTCGCGTTTGGCGAGACCTTCGAGGGTGGACTCGGTGATGGCCCGGAAGCGGGAAGGGTCCACGTCGCGGACGATGCGCTCCTCGATGCTGGGGGCGGTGAGGCGCCGGGCGTACATGTCGCGGAACAGGCGTTCGAGGAGGTTGGAGGGGAGGACTTCGCCGACGACGTCGAAGACCTTGTCGGTGCCGAGCTCGCGGCGGATTTCGTCGAGGCGTTGGAGGAGTTTTTGGAGGACGCGGCCTTCGCGGGTGTTGGTGGCCACGAAGTTGAAGATCAGGCAGTCGTGGGTCTGTCCGTAGCGGTGGATGCGGCCCATGCGTTGTTCGAGTCGGACGGGGTTCCACGGGATGTCGTAGTTGATCATGAACCAGCAGAACTGGAGGTTGATGCCTTCGCCGGCGGCCTCGGTGGCCACCATGATCTGGGCATGCTCGCGGAACTCGCGTTCGGCATGGAGACGCGTGCCGGGGGTGTCGCGGTCGCCGATGCGCATCCCGCCGTGGATCTGGGTGACCGACAGGCCCCACTGGCGCAGCTTGCCCAAAGGGCGGCCGTCCTGGCCGTCGCCGGCCAGGTAGTCGAGCGTCTCCTTGTGCTCGGTGAAGATGAGCAGCTTCATCCGGGGATCGCGGAAGATGTTTTCCTGCGTGAGAACGTCGCGGAGCTTGGCGAGCTTGGATTCGAGTTCCCGGGTTTCAAGGGCACGGGCCTGGGCGATGAGGCGATCCAGCCGGAGGATTTCCTCCTGGAGGTCGGCGGGGTTGATCGAGCTGACGGCGGCCTCGAGTTCCTCCCGAATGGCCATCTGCTCGTCCTCGGGGAGGTCGTCGTAATCGTCGGGAAGTTTGCGCTCGATGAGCCGGCGGCGGTAGGCCTCGGGGTTTTCGAGGATTTCGCGGCGTTTGTCGCGCATCCGTTCGAGGCTGCGGCGGACGGCATGGACGCTGGAAGCGAGCCGGCGTTGGAGCATCGCCATGGTGAAGCCGACGGCGCGGGCTTGGGGGGAATCGCTGGCGGCGGCCCGGATGGACTGGTCTTCGACGTAGCGGGTGAGCGCGTCGTAAAAGTCGTACTCCTCCCCATCGAGGGCGAAGCCGGCGGTGCGAACCTCGCGGTTGGTGAAGAGCGGATGGACGCGGCCCTGCTCGTCGGGGAAGGTGACCAGCGCCTCCTTGGTGCGCCGCAGGTAGAAGGGGGCGTGTTGCCGGCGCATGGCCTCTTCGAGGCTCTTGATGTCCCCGTAGGCGTCGCGGTCCAGGAGCGTGAGGAAGAGCCGGAAGTTCTCGGGATCGCCCTTGTGGGGCGTGGCGGTCATGAGCAGGAGGTGGTCGGTGCGCTCGGAGAGAGCTTCGCCGAGCTGGAAAGCCAGGGTTTTGCGCTCCGGGCCGTAGGCGCTCATCTTGTGGGCCTCATCCACGATCACCAGGTCCCAGCGTGTGCGCAGCAGGCTCTCCCGGGCGTCGTCGATCCGGGAAATCCAGGAAATGGAGGTGACGACCTGGTCCTTTTCCTGCCAGGGGTTCTGGCCGTATTGACTGCGGAGCACCTCGCCCCGCATGACCTCGAAGGACTCGCGGAACTTGTCCTTCATCTCGCGCTGCCATTGGAAGGTGAGGTTGGCCGGGGCGACGATGAGGGTCCGCCGGACGAGGCCGCGAATCTTGAGTTCCTTCAGGAGGAGGCCGGCCATGATCGTCTTGCCGGCGCCGGGATCGTCCGCCAGCAGAAACCGGATGCGGGGCAGCGGGAGGAAATACTCGTAAACCGCCTCGAGTTGGTGTGGCAAGGGATCCACCCGGGCGATCGACAGGGAGAAGTAGGGGTCGTGTTCGTAAGCCAGCGCGAGCCGCTCGGCCTCGATGGCGAGGCGGAACCGGGCGGCGTCGCCGTCGAAAGGCGGTTGGGCCGGGGACCATTCCAAGCTGGCGAGTTGCTCGGGCGTCAGGTTCACGTCCCGGACCTGGCCGGTGTCCGTGCCGCGGCCCACCAACCGGAGGTAGCGGCCCAGCCGGGTGGCTTGGAGCACCTCGACCGGCTCGGGAAAGAACGGTCCGCGAACGATCGTGCCGGGTTGGGGTTCGGAAGGCGGTGGTGTGGTCATGGGTGGCAACTGCGGAACGGACTGTGAGAGAAGCAGGCCGGGACGGCCAGGGTGAATCCAAGGCGCGGCCGGCGGCTGGCGGAGCCGGCTCTCGTCATGCGCCTGGCCGGTGTCGGCATGTGGTGCGTGGCCGGAACCGCTCGCGCCGCATTGGGGACGGCGGTCCGGCCGGATGGCGCTCCCGCGTTCACGTGACAGGCCCGAGGGTAAGCCGGCCGAGCGCTGGCGGCCAGTTCGCAAGTTGTCGCGGAGCCGGCGAGTGGCGGGGGCCGCCGACGGTCAAGCGCGGGCGTGACGGGCCGGAGGCGGGCTGGCATGCTGGCCGCGTTGCATGCCATGAAACCGGGAAGTGCTCCGATCTTGGCCGGCCGGCGCGGGGGCGCCGGGTCGGGTTGGCTGGCGGTGATGCCCGTGCTGGCGCTGGCGGCCGGCCTGCAGGCCGCGCCCCTCCGCGTCCTGCTCCTGAGCGGCCGGAACAATCACGACTGGCGCGCCACCACGCCGAAGTTGCGGCAGTTGCTCGAGGACACCGGCCGGTTCGCCGTCACGGTCGAGGAACATCCCGAGCGGTTGACCGCGGAACGGTTGGCCGGGTTCGAGGTGTTGGTGTCGAACTGGAACAACTTCGGCGCGGGAGACGATCCGGCGGCCGACTGGCCGGCATCGGTCCGGGAGGCTTACACGGCGTTTGTCCGGAACGGCGGCGGGCATGTGGTGGTGCATGCGGGCGGGTCGAGTTTTCCGGATTGGCCGGCCTACCAAGCCGTCACGCTGGCTTGGTGGCAGCAGGGCCGGACCCGCCACGGTCCGCCCCACGAGTTCCCGGTGCGGATCGAGGATCCGGATCATCCGGTGACGCGCGGTCTGCGCGGCTTCCGCGTGAAGGACGAGTTGTGGGTGATGCCCGGGGTGCGCCGGAGCGCGCGGGTCTTGGCGGCGGGGTTCGCCCGGGGGGATCATCCGGCCGGGAGCGATCGCTGGGAGCCGCTGGCGCTGGCCGATCGCTTTGGCCGGGGCCGTTGTTTCGCCCTCCTGCTGGGACACGCCGCCGGGTTCATGGATCAGCCGGGCTTCCGGGCGTTGTTCACCCGCGGCGTCGAGTGGGCCGCGACGGGTGAGGTGACCCTGCCGCCCCCGCCGGGGTTGCAGGCGAACAGGCCGGCGGAACTGGCTTGGGAGCGGACGGAGCACTCGGTGGCCTTGATCCGCGGCAACCAGACGCTGTGGCGCTACAACTTCGGCCCCGGGGAGTCCAAACCGTCCTTTCATCCCGTGGCTCTGCCGGACGGCCCGTGCGTGACGTGGTACCGGCCGCCGGACCATCCATGGCACCGCGGGCTGTGGTTTTCGTGGAAGTACATCAACCGGGTCAACTACTGGGAGGAGGACCCGGCGACGGGCGCGAGCGCGGGCGTGACCGAACAGGAGCCGCCCGCCGTCGAGCTCCGGCCGGATCACCGGGCGCGCATCCGACAGAAACTCACCTACCACCCGGCCGGCAAGGAGCCGGTGCTGCGCGAGGAGCGGCTCATCGAGGTCCATCCGCCGGGCGAGGACGGGACGTTGGTGTTCGACTGGGACCTGACCTTCGCGGCCCTGACCCATGTCGTCTTGGATCGAACGCCGCCCCCGGCGGGAGGCGGTCCCGGCGGTTACGCGGGGTTGTCGATCCGGATGGCGGAGGCGTTGACCGGCCGATCGGCCGTCACCACCGAGACGAACGAGGTTACCTGGCGGCGCGAGCGTTTCTGGGGCCGGGCGCCCGGTTTGGAATACCGGGGGCGGATCGGCGAACAGACCTTGGGCGTGGCGATCCTGGACCATCCGGACAACCTCAACGCCCCCACGC
>RFJD01000227.1 GCA_003695015.1 Verrucomicrobiota bacterium
GGCATTGCGGCGTTGTTCGATGAACTTCGTGATGGCCTCGCGGCTGGTGGGCGGCGGAGTGATCCGCCACAACTCGCCCCGACGCCGGATGGCCTCGATGAACTCTTGGTCGCTGACCCCCAGGAACCGGATGCGGTGCTTGGGGAAATCAGCCTGGAGCAGGCTGTCGGCCTCCAACAAAAGGTCGCGGTCGTTTCGTGCCAGCGGCAACTCGAGGCAGCCGTTCCGGATGTACAAGACCGCCGAGCGTCCCATGCGCGATGCCAGTTCTTCTTCGGACAGCTCGGGTTCACCGGCTTGGCGGCGTTTTTCCTGGAGCCATTCGGCGAAGCGCGCCCATTGCATGGCGTGGGTGAGGCCGTCGGTGACCAGCACCTGGTGGTCCAGGAAAAACGTGGCCGGCCGGGTCGCATGCGGACTCTGGCGGGCCAGATCGTCGGGGTGGGCCCCCACCAACGAAATGCTCATAGCGGCAACACTCTCGGCCGGGTCCGCAGGGCTGTCCACCCGGCAAATGCCTCTTTCCCGCCGGGGCACGGGATCCGGAAGCAGGCGGTTGGCCGCTCCTTGGTGCGGTTCCCGAAGCCGGCCGGCGGCGCTGCTCGCGGCCGGGAGAGGCGGCACGGCGAGGGTGGGTCCGCCCGCGATCAGCCCGGCCGTTCGCCCGGAAAGCCCTGCTGGCGAAGGGCTTCGTACAGCACGACCGCCACGCAGTGCGAAAGGTTCAGGGACCGCGCCTCCGGTTGAAACATTGGCAGCCGCAGCCAGCGGTCCCGATGCGCCTCGAGCAAGGGCGGCGGCAGCCCGGCTGTTTCCCGGCCGAAAACCAGGAAGTCGTCCGGACCGAACCGCGCCTGGTCGTAGCGTCGCGGTCCGCCCGATTCGACGAACCAGAGGCCCGGCGGGGTTCGACCGGATTCGCGGGCTGCGGCCTGTGCCGGTTCCCATGCCCCGGTCAGAAACGCCTTCCAGTCCGGCCAACGCCGCCACCGCACCAGCCGCCAGTAGTCCATGCCCGCCCGGCGCAATGTGGCGTCGTCCAGCCGGAAGCCCAAGGGCTCGATCAGATGCAACCCGCTCCCCGTTGCCGCGCACAGGCGGGCAATGCTGCCGGTGTTGGGCGGGATTTCCGGTTCGACCAGGACGATCTCCATCGGTCCGGCCTCAGGCGGGGTTGGCGCCGGGCGCCGGGGCGTCCGGTTGGCCCCGGCGTGGCTTGCCGTAGAACACCTTCCACAACACCAGCCCATGGGGCGGGGCGCTCATGCCGCCCAGCCGCCGGTCCCGGGCGGCCAGCATCCGGCCAACGTCCTCCGGCGTGAACCGTCCCAAACCCACCTGCACCAGCGTGCCCACCAAACCGCGGCACATCCGGTACAGAAACCCGTCGCCCTCGATCACGAACGTCAGCAGGGGCCCGGACCGACGCAGTTCCAAGCGGTGCAGCGTGCGCCGGGTCGAGCCGCGTTCGTAGCCCGGGTTGGTGCTGAAGGCGGCGAAATCGTGGGGCCCGACCAACCGCCCGGCCGCCTCGCGCATCCGGGGAAGGTCGAGTCGCCGGGGCACATGCCATGCCTGGTGGCGCAGGAGCGGATTGTGGGCCGGGTGATTCCAGACGAAATAGCGGTACTGCTTGCCGGTGGCGTCGAATCGCGCATGAAACGGTCCGCGACAACGGGCGGCCGAGCGGACGCGGATGTCCTCCGGCAGCCAGGCGTTCAGGGCCAAAGGCAGCTTGCGGGCGGGCAGGCGGCTTTCGGGCCGGGGCAGATCGAAGTGGACCACCATGCCCATGGCGTGCACGCCGGTGTCCGTGCGGCTGGAGGCGTGCACCCGGGGGCGGCTGGGGAACAACCGGCCGAGCGCTTCCTCGAGTCGTTGCTGGACGCCGATGCCGGTCTTCTGCCACTGCCAGCCTTGGTAGGCCGAGCCGTCGTAGGCTACGACCAGCCGCCAACGGACGTGTCCGGGCGGCGGCGTCCGGCCGGTGTCCGCCCTTTCGGGCGCGCGGTTTTCGGGCTGGGGACCGCCGGGTTCCATCACGAGGACGCCGGGCTGTCCAAGTAGCTTTGCAGGAGAATGGCCGCGGCGGTCTGGTCCACCTTCTCCTTGCGGCGGCGGCGGCTCATGTTGCCCTCGATGAGGAACCGGTTGGCCATGGCGGTGGTGAGGCGTTCGTCCCAGAACACCAGCGGCAGGTCGATGGCCGCCCGCAGTTTCTCCGCAAAAGCCCGCACCGCCTCGGCCGCCGGACCGTAGCTGCCGTCCATGTTCCGCGGCATGCCCAGCACGATCCGCCCGACGTCGTGCTCGGCGATGATTTCCCGCAACCGGGCCAGGAAACGGTCCTCCGGCCGGGCGGGGATGAACTCCAGCGGCGAGGCGATGGTGCCGGTGGGATCGCTCAGCGCCACCCCGATCCGCTTGGAGCCGTAGTCCAATGCCATGATCCGCATGGAGCGGAGTCTTCGCCGCGTGCCGGGGCGGCGCAAGACCGGAGGCAGGCGCTCGGGCCGGGAGACGGCGTCGAAAAACAAGAGGCGGACCCGTGGGGGCCCGCCTCGAAATCCGCCGGCTTGGCGCCGGGAGTTACTGCTGCCCGCCCTGCGGGGCGGCCTGCGGTTTCTGTTGCTGCTGCAGCCGGTACTCCATCACCTGGAGGAAGCGCTGGTAGATCTGCTTCTCGCTGTCGGTCTTGGCCAGCTCGACGGCCTTCTTGGCCATGGCCATGCCTTCCTGGTGTTTGCCGGATTCGAACAGCACGATCGACCGGATGCCGGTCAGCCGGGCGTTGTCCTTGCCGGCAATCTGTTCGGCCTTGTCGAGGGCGCGATGGGCCAGCGCGAAGTCGCGCTTCTCGCCGCCCGGACCGGCGGCCACGGTGAAGGCCACGTCGGTCAGCGATTCCACGTCGTCGCCGGCCTGCTTGAGGAGGTTTTGGCCGGTCGCGGCGGCCGTGGGATCGCCTTGGGCGACCTTCTGCGAGTACTCGTCGAGCGCGGTCTGGAATTGCTCGCGCTTGATCGCCTTGGCCAGGTCGTACTTGCCGGCCACCACCTCGCTCAGCGGCTCTTCCAGCGTCATCGGATGACCGTACCAGAGGACCTTGCCGTCCTTGCCGATGATGAAGGCGGTGGGGATGCCGTTCTGGTTGTAGGCCCGCATGTAGGCGGCGAAGGTCTGGCGGTTGTCGTCGCAGGCGACGGTGTAGTCCATCTTGTCGCCCATGTCCTTGACGAAGGGGGCCACGGTGTCCTTGGGTTCGTCACTGACGCCCACGATCACCACGCCCTTGTCCTTGAACTTCTTCTGCACCTCGGTCAGGTGCGGGATGCTGGTGCGGCAGGGCGGACACCACGTCGCCCAGAACTCGACCACGTAGATGTTCTTGCCGTCACGGACATCGACTTTTTCGCCCTTGATCCAGTCCTTGATGACCAGCGGGGCGGCGGCATCGCCCAGCTTCGCGGCTTGAACGGAGGAGAGACACAGGGCCGCCAAGGCGGCGCCTGTCAGGAGGATGTTTCGCTTCATGACGGGGCGGACGATGGGGCCAACCGCCGCCGGATGCAACCACGGCGACGAAAAAAGTTGCCGGGCGGGCCGGCGTCGGGACCGGACCGAATCAACCCCGCGGCCACCAAGGAGGCAGCCCCCACCGCCGCCATCGCCCCACCAGACGCCGCCAGCGCTGGACCCACGGGCGGGGCGGGCGCGGGTCCTCCGGCAACGGCGCCAAGGGCGGGCGCTCCC
>RFJD01000228.1 GCA_003695015.1 Verrucomicrobiota bacterium
AGCGGGCGGAGGTGCTCCGCCCGCTTTTTTGTTTGGGCCGGCCGGCGGGCGGCGCGGCCGGTCCGGCTTCTTGACCGCCGGTCCCGCATGGGCTGAAGTCCCGGCATGAAGCGTGACGAGGCGCCCGTGCGAATCGAGGCGGTGTACTCCGTGCCCCCGGCCGCCGTATGGCAGGCCCTGAGCACGGCGGAATCCCTGCGTGGCTGGAGCTTCGAGCAGGTTGCCGCGTTCCGGCCGGAGCCGGGCTTCGAGACCTGCTTTGTCGTGGCTTCCGGCGGGCGCGAGTTTCCCCACCGGTGGACGGTGCTGGAGGCGGAACCGGGCCGGCGGTTGGTGTTGCGGTGGCGTTACGACGGGTATGCCGGGGATTCGATCGTGCGATTCGAACTCGAGGCCGTGGCCGGCGGGACCCGGGTCGTTCTGACGCACCAAGCCACGGCCGATTTTCCCGCGGACATTCCCGAATTCAGCCGGGAGAACTGCGAAGCGGGCTGGCGGTGGTTGTTGGATTCGCTCGGCCGATATTTGGCCGGTCGGAAATGAGCGGCAGCGTTTCAGGCCGGCGGAGTGACCGGGTTCCGCGGGGGCGCGGCGGCGGCCGGCCGCACGGCCGGGGCCAGTTTGGGATTGCCCGGCGACGGGCACGGAGCCCAGCTTGAGGGCCGGGCGTCGCCGCCGGGCGGCCGGTGGCGGGCGAGGTGTGATGAAGACGTTGCATTGGTACTTGCTGCGACAGGTGCTGGGGTCGTTGCTGCTGACAGTGGCCACGGCAACCTTCGTGCTGGTGCTGGGCAACGTGCTCCGCGAGATCATCGAGCTGGTGGTCAGCCGCCGGGCCACGCTCGGGGTCGTCTTCCAGGCGTTGCTGTTGCTGGTCCCGTTCGTCGCCGTGTACGCCGTGCCCGTCGGTATGCTCACCGCCTGCCTGCTGGTCTTCGGCCGGTTCAGCGCGGATCAGGAACTGACCGCCGCCCGCGCCGGCGGGCTGAGCCTGGTTTCGCTGGTCACCCCCGTGCTGTTGCTGTCGGTGGCGTTGAGCCTGTTCTCCGCCTGGTTCAACTTGGAACTCGCCCCCCGCAGCCGGGTTGCCTACAAGCGCCTGCTGTACCGGCTGGGCGTCGAACAACCCTCCGCCCTGCTCGAACCCAACCAGTTCATCCGCAGCTTTCGCGGCTACGTCATCTACGTCGGCGGGGCCGAAACCAACCGCCTCGACAACCTGGTCATCTACCGCATGGAACCGCGCGGCGAAGGGCCCGCCCCGGTGGGCGCCCCGCGCGCCTCCCGCGTTCGCGAGATCATCACCGCCCCCACCGGCCGGGTCACCGTGGATCTCACCAACCACGTGGTCCGGCTGTTCATGCCCCGGGCCGAGGCCGTGGCGTTGGACACGATGACCGTCCTCCAGGCCCGCGACGCGGAACTGGAATTCGAACTGGCCGCCGAACCGCCCTCGCCCGTCGCGCCCAAGATCTCGGAAATGACCCTCCGTCAGCTCTTCGAGGAATACCGTCGCAACCGCGCCGACGGCATCGATCCTTATCCGGTCGTCTTCCAACTCCACCGCCAGGCCGCCTTCTCGCTCGCCTGCATCGGCTTCACCCTCGTGGGCATTCCGCTCGGCATCCGCACCCACCGCCGCGAAACCAGCGTCGGCCTCGCCCTGGCCATCGTGCTGATGCTGATCTATTACGCCTTCTACATCCTCGCGGAGGCGTGGGAGGATCTGCCCCAACGCCGGCCCCATCTGCTGGTCTGGCTGCCGAACTTCCTGTTCCAGGCCGTCGGCGCCTGGCTCCTTTGGCGCGCCAACCGCCGCGGCTGAGCCGCTTCGGCTTGAACATCTCCGCGCCGGGGGGCGTCATTCCCCGCATGCAAACGACCGTTCCCCTGGCGGGCTTGCTTCGCCGCCGTGCGCCGGCATGGACGGCGCTTCTGCTCGGCGGGACCTTGGCCGCCGCTTCGCCGACCTTGGTCCTCCACGTGGCGCCCGATGGCAACGACGCCTGGAGCGGACGCCTTGCGAAACCCGATCCCGCCGCCGGCGACGGCCCCTTGGCCACGTTGACCGGCGCCCGCGACGCCCTCCGCCGCCTTCGGGCCGCGGGTGAGGTGACGGGTCCGGTGCGGGTCGAAATCGCCGGCGGCCGCCTTCCGTTGCGCGAACCGCTCGTGCTCGAACCGGAGGACAGCGGCACGGCGGAAGCCCCGGTGATCTTCGCGGCGGCGCCGGGCGCCCGGCCCGTCTTTGATGCCGGCCGGCGTCTGACCGGATGGCGCGTTCGCGAGGACGGCGTCTGGGAGCTGCACCTCCCGGAGGTCGCCGCCGGCGAATGGTTCTTCGAACAACTCTGGGTGGACGGCCGCCGCGCCACCCGTGCCCGCTCGCCCAACCGCTTCCATCACCACCTGCTCAACGTCCGCGAAACGGTGATCGAGCCCGGCCCCCGCCGGCCCCGCCGCGCCCGCCTCACGCTCGAAGTCGCCCCCGAGGTGATCGCCCTGCTCGAACCCCTCGGCGAGGACGGCCTGCGCGACGTCCATTTCCTTGCCTTCCACAAATGGGACAACACCCGCCG
>RFJD01000229.1 GCA_003695015.1 Verrucomicrobiota bacterium
GCGCGAGGCGTACTTCGGCGGGAAGCGCGTCCCGTTGCGGCGGCTGGCGGCCTTTGCCGCCGGGCATTTCGGGGCGCATGCCGGCTATGCCCAACAGTGTCTGTTTCATCATGCCCGGATGTTCGGGATCGAATCCCTGAGGACGCCGGGGAGCATGGGGGTCGAGGAGTGATGAGCGAAGGGTTCGAAGCGGTGGACGTGCTGTTCACGCCGGCGGAGTTCGAGCGGCTGCCGGCGGAGGATCTGCGCGGCCAAGTGTGCGTGGTGTTCGACGTACTGCGGGCGACCAGCAGCATGGTGGCCGCGTTGGCCGAGGGCGCGGAGGCAATCCTGCCGGTTGCGACCATCGAGGAAGCGGTGGCTTGGCGGCGGCGCGAGCCGGACGTGCTCCTGGCGGGCGAGCGCAACGGCCGTCGGATCACGGCCGGCCAAAGCGGCGGGGTCGAGTTCGACTTGGGCAATTCGCCCCGCGAGTTCAGCGCCGATCGCGTGGCCGGCCGGCGGCTGGTGATGACGACGACCAACGGCACGCGGGCCTTGCGGGCTTGTGCGGGAGCGGACCGCGTCCTGGCGGCCGCCTTCTTGAATCTGGGCGCGACGGCAGAAGCGATCCGGGCGCTGGGCGGACGGCGGTTGCTGCTGGTGTGCGGGGGCACCTACGAAGAAGCGGCCTTCGAGGACACCCTGGCCGCCGGGGCGCTGGTCGATGCGGTGGAAGGGGCCGGAGTGGCGCGGCGTTTGACCGACGCGGCGCGGATGGCGCGGGAGCTGTATCGGTCCAGGGCGGCCGCTTTGGAGGCGGCGTTGGGGGAGGGACGAAATGGCCGGCGGCTGTTGGGGATTCCGGACCTCCGGGAAGACGTGACTTTTTGCGCCCGGCGGGATGCCTTGCCCTTGGTGGCGGAAGTTCTCGCGGGGTGGGTGCGGCGTGCCGTATGAAGGTTGCCAACCAACTTGGATTGGACAGATACAAGGGATTTCCGCAAGACTCTGTTCCGGACACCTGTTGGGTGAACATCGGAATGCGATATGGCGGTTGACGCCGGACAACTTTCGCAACCATGGGCAAGATAAAAGAGAGGATTACGAAAGTCGCCTTCGCCCTCTTGGAAAAGCATCCTGAAGGATTACGCTACGCAGACTTGGTTCGCGCCGTCGAGGAGGCTGATCCGTCTTTCAAGAAGAACACCATTCACGGGACTGTTTGGAATCTCGACAAACGGTTTCCAAAAGATGTGTACAAGCCGTCGCGGGGATTGTTTCGGCTCACCAAGTTCCGGGACCAAGCCACCGATGAAGTCAAAACCGGTTTGATCTCGACTCCACCGGCCACGGTGAAGGAGGAGGACTTCTACAAGCCGTTTGCCGACTGGCTGCGGAACGATGTCGAGGATGTGACGAAGGCGATTGTTGTTGGTGGCAACCGCTTTCGGGACAAGTGGGGAACCCCGGACGTCATAGGCAAACGCGAGTCCAAGAGAAGTGACATCATCAAAGCCCCCGTGGAGATCGTTTCCGCGGAAATCAAGCTCGAGACCTCTCAACTGGTGACAGCCTTTGGCCAGGCGTGTGCGTACTGCCTGTTCAGTCACAAGGCATACCTTGTGGTTCCCAAACAGTCGCCGCCCGAGGAGATCGCCCGCCTCGATTCCTTGTGTCAGGTGTTCGGTATCGGGTTGGTATTGTTCAATGCGTCCGACCCGAAGGATCCCAAGTTCGACATCCGCGTCAGGGCGCGGAAGCAGGATCCGGATCTTTTCTATGCCAACAAGTACATGGCTCACATCGAGACGGAATTGTTTTCCTGATCAACTGCCTGTCTCCTCATCGATGCTCGTCGGCCCAAGCAGTCAGTGCGGGTGGTCGCCGCTTTGGTAGTGGCGGCGGAGGAGGTCGGCGCCGAAGTCGCCTTCGAAATCCCGCCAGACGGTGTGGATGTGGTTGGCGTCGTTTTGGGTGTTGTCGAACTCGAGGATGAACGTCGGTCCTTGGATGCGGTAGTAGTGGCCTTCGCCGGGTTGGGCGCCGCCGGCCCAGGCGAAATGGACGCGGGCCAGACCGACCGCCTCGATCCGCCGGAAAGCCTCGTCGGCAATGCCCGGCCGGTAGCGGTCGAGATAAAGCCGGATCAGCCGCTCCAGCAGGACCTGTTGCTCGGGCGTCATGTCCACCGCGGCCAATCCGAAGGGTGGCAGCGGCCCGGCGGCGCGGGCGGGGGTGAGGATGATGTCGCGCGGGGCGCGGTCGCTGACGATGGCCCGGCGGCGTTGTTCCGGGCTTAGGCTGGCCAACAGTTGCCGGGCGAGGTCTTCCTCGAGCGCCAGGGCGCGCAGCCCGCGACGGGGTCCCCGGCGGACTTCGGCCGGGTTGCTGCCGAACATGGATGGCGTGGCGCGCAGGCCGATGTCCGGGGCGACGGTGAAGTTCAACGAAAGGTGGTGCCCCTCGAAACGCCAGCCCCAAGGCGCTTTGCCGCCGGGTTTGCCGAAGATGCTGACGAAGTATAGTTCCGGATCGCGCGCCGGTCCGCGGCCTTGCTCGATTTCCCGGAGGACTTCTTCCAAGCCCATGATGGTGGCGGCTTGGAGGTAGCCGCGGTGGCTGAGGGCGGTGGCCAGGAGGGCGTGGGCCAGGTGTTGTTGGGCCGGGCTCATGGCCTTGAGGGAAAGCCCGCGGCGCTCGCGGGGGACGTAGTGCCAGTCGAGTCGCTCGCGGGCATCCATCGGGAACCGGGCGAGCGCCTGCTGGTGGGGGTCGAGCGCGGCCAGGAAACGCTGAACGGCCGTCGTCATCTCCGCCGCCACCTCCGCGGGCGACTCATGCGCCGCGAGCGGAAGGGACGTTCCGCCGAGGGCGACGGCGAGCAGACAGACGGAGAAACATGTTTGACGGGGTCGATGGCGTGTTGTCACGGCCCGGAACCTGCCTCTTGGCCGCCGTTGCGCCAAGCCCAAACCGCCCGGCACCTGCCCGGCAACGCCGTTGAATACGCGGGGCCGGTTCCGCATCCAATCGCCTCATGACACCGAACAACTCCAGTTCCACCGTCGGCGCGGCGCGGGGGGTGTCGCGCCGTCGTTTTCTGCAAGGGACGGCCGCCGGGGCGGCCCTGGCGATGACGGCCGAGGTTTGGGGCGCCGGGGAAGGCCGCGCCAACCCGCTGCCCCGTTGGCGGGGATTCAACCTGACCAACTTCTTCCAGGCGTTTTCCCGCGGCGAGGAAGGGCAGGGCATGGTCCGGGAGGACGACCTGCGTTGGATGCGGGATTGGGGATTCGACTTCGTCCGGTTGCCCATGGACTACTGGTTGTGGATCGATTCGGACTGGCCCCGGACCCGCAAGCTGCGGCCTGACGACGTTTACAAGATCAAGGAAGCGACCCTCGAGAAAGTGGATCGGGCGGTCGAACTCTGTGGCAAGTACGGCCTGCACCTGAGCCTGAACTTCCATCGCGCCCCCGGCTATTGCATCAACAACCCGGGGCGGGAGCCGTTCGTTCTGTGGCGGGACCGGGCGGCGGAGGACGCTTTCGTCTGGCATTGGCGGCTCTTCGCCAAGCGATATGCCGGGGTCTCCCCCAAGAGCCTGAGTTTCAACCTCATCAATGAAGCGCCCACCCCGCGGGAGGGTTACATGAGCCGCGAGGACTATGCCCGGGTGATGACGCGGGCGACGCAGGCGATCCGCGAGATGGCGCCCGAACACATCGTCATCGTGGACGGCCTGAACGTGGGGACGCGGGTGGTCGATGAGTTGATCCCCTTGGGAGTGGCCCAGAGCGTCCATGCCTACTGGCCGGCGGGGATCAGCCACTTCCGGGCTTCGTGGGTGGACCGGCGGGGCGACTTCCCCGAACCGAGCTGGCCGCTGAAGGACCGGCAGGGGCGGATCACGGCGGACCGCCGGCGTTTGGAGGAACGCTTCGCGCCTTGGGGTGAGCTGGCCCGGCGCGGCGTGGGGGTTCATTGCGGCGAGTGCGGTTGTTACAACAAGACCCCTTATCCGGTGTTCATCGCGTGGTTCCGGGACGTCATGGAGGTGCTCAAGAGCCACGGGATCGGCTACGCGTTGTGGAACTTCCGCGGCTCGTTCGGGATTCTGGACTCGGGCCGGGCGGACGCGGAGTACGTGGACTGGCACGGCCACAAGCTGGACAAGCGGCTGCTGGAACTGTTGCAGGCGTTTTGAGCCGGGCGGCCCGGCCGGGCGGGCGCCGCCGCCGGATGGTTCGCACGTGACCGCCCGCAACGGGCCATGGCAGTTTGGAAAGCGTGACAGGCGAAGAAGCGATCGAGTTGCTGGAACGGTTCCGCCGGGGCGAGGTGGACGCGGCCCGCGTGTTGCAGGCCTTTCGCGGAGCCCCGGTGGCGGAACTCGGTTTTGCGACGGTGGACACGCATCGCGGCCTGCGACAGGGCTTCCCCGAGGTGGTGTTCGGCCAGGGCAAGACACCCCAACAGGTGGCCGCCATCACGGCCGAACTCTGGAAACGGGAGGGTCGGGTGCTGGTGACGCGCGCTTCGGCCGAGCATGCGGCCGCGGTGCGACGGCGCTTTCGCCGGGCGGTTTACCACGAGACGGCGCGCTGTCTGACGCTGGAGAAGAAAGCGCTGCCGAAGCGCCCCGGCACGGTGGCCGTGCTCTGCGCCGGGACCGGCGACCTGCCGGTGGCCGAGGAGGCGGCCGTCACCGCCGAGTTCATGGGCAACCGGGTCGAGCGGGTGTACGACGTGGGCGTGGCGGGACTGCACCGGTTGTTGGGCCGGTTGGAGGTGGTTCAGCAGGCCAACGTGCTGGTGGTGGTGGCCGGCATGGAAGGCGCCCTGCCCAGCGTGGTGGCGGGCCTGGTCGCCCGACCGGTCATCGCTGTGCCGACCAGCGTCGGTTACGGCGCCAGCTTTGGCGGGATCGCGGCCCTTCTGGGCATGCTCAACAGTTGCGGCAGCGGGGTGACGGTGGTGAACATCGACAACGGCTTCGGCGCGGGGTTCGCCGCCGGCCAGATCAACGCGCTTGCTTCGGAGAATCGATGAGAACGCTCTACTTGGACCTGCGCAGCGGGGTCAGCGGCGACATGTTCGTGGCGGCCCTGCTGGATTTGGGGGTGGACTTCGCCCGACTGGCGGCCGCCCTGGGCACGTTGGGCGTCGGGGGGTATCACCTCCACGTCACCCGCGGACAGAAACACGGCATTGGCGGGACACGGTTCGAGGTGCATCTGGATCCGCCGGCGGATGGGGGCGGGAAAGCGCAGGGAGGCAACCCGTCCGCGGAGGACGCGCAGGCAGGGATGCCTGCACCACAGAATGAGCAAGCGAGGACGCTTGCACCACAGCATGAGCAGGCAGGGATGCCTGTACCACAAGATCAGCCGGCAGGGACGCCTGCAGCCCAGCATGGGCATGCGCATGCGCACCCGCATCGGCATGCCCACGGGTCCGAACATCATCACCATGAGCCCGCGGGCCAAGCCGGGGGCGCGCCCGCCCGCAACTTCGCGGACATCCGCTCGCTCCTCCTGGCCAGCCGGTTGAACGAGTGGGTGAAGCAGAAGGCGGTGGCCGTCTTCAGCCGTCTGGCCCGGGCCGAGGGCAAGGTGCACGGCATCCCACCGGAACAGGTGCATTTCCACGAGGTGGGGGCGGTCGATTCGATCGTGGACATCGTGGGGGCCTGCGTGGCGCTGGACTTGCTCGGACGGCCGCGGGTCTGGGCTTCCGCATTCACCGACGGTCAGGGCCATGTCCAATGCGCTCACGGGCGGATGCCGGTGCCCGTGCCGGCGACGCTGGAGGTGATCGCCGAACGCGGCGCGCCGTTGAGCCAGTGCGAGGAACCGTTCGAGCTGGTGACGCCGACCGGGGCGGCCTTGGTGGCCGAGCTGGCGGAGCGGTTCGGTCCTTTCGAGGGGTTGCGGCCGGTCAAGGTGGGGCATGGCCTGGGCACGCGGGAGCTGGACAGCCGGCCGAATCTCCTGCGGGCCGTCCTGGCCGAGCCGGTGGTGGTCTCGGGCGACGGCGAGCGGGACGAAGTGGCGGTGCTGGAAACCAACCTGGACGATTGTTCGCCCGAGGTGTTGGGCCATCTGATGGAGGACCTGCTGGGGGCGGGGGCGTTGGACGTCTTTCACACCGCCGTGCAGATGAAGAAGAACCGTCCCGGCGTGTTGGTGACGGTGTTGTGCGCGCCGGAACGGGCGGAGGAATTCGCCCGGCGGTTGGTGATCGAGACCAGCGCCTTCGGGGTGCGGCAAACCATGGCGCGGCGGTTGAAGTTGCGGCGCGATTGGGTCACGGTGGACACCCCTTACGGGCCGATCGACGTGAAGGAGGGCTGGCTGGGGAACCGGCGGGTGCAGCAATCGCCCGAGTTCGCCTCGTGTCGGGAGGCGGCGCGGCGTCACGGCGTCCCGCTGCGGCGGGTGTACGCGGCGGCGCTGCGGGCCCTGGCGTTGTTGGAGCCCAACGCCACCGCCGTTCCCACTGAATCCGGGGCCGGAGAAACCCGTCAGTCCTCCGGGGTGTCAAACAAGGAAACCGGCCGGAGCGACGGCCGGTGACCGGCCCGCGGGCCGGACTCGATCGAGTCAACGAACAGACGAACATGAAGAAGTGGGCAGGATTGATCCTGGTGGTCGTGTTGGCGGCGGCCGGGTGGCATTACCGGGACCGCTGGTTGCCGGCGGCCGACCAGGACGCCGGACCGGCGGTGCCGATGGTGGCCACCGCCATCCAGACCAACATCCAATTCGCCGTGCAGGCAGCAGGGGAGATCAGCCCGGCCGAACAGGTGTCGGTGCGGCCCGAGATCAACGGCCGCATCGAGTTGCTGCCGGTGGACATTGGTGACGAGGTCCGCAAGGGCGAGCTGTTGTTCAAACTCGACGACAAGGAGCTGCGCAACCAATACGAGTCCACCAAGACCATGGTGGACCGCGCCAGGCTGGAGCTGGAGAAGAGCCGGCGGGACTACGAGCGGGCCCAGAAACTGCTGGCCGAGAATCTCATTTCGCAGGAGATGTTCGACAACGCCCGGACCACCTACGAGCTGGCCAGCAACGCCTTGGAGCGGGCGCAGCGGGAGTTGGCGGTGATCGAGGAGCGGCTGACCAAGACCGAGGTGCGGGCGCCGTTCGATTGTACCGTGTTGACCCGGCCGGTGTCCGTGGGCCAGGCGGTCTCCGGCTCGGGCGGTTTCAACAGCGGCACCGAGGTCCTGACCATTGCCGACCTCAACAACCTGGTCATCAACGCCCACGTCAACCAGGCCGACGTCCCGCGGCTAAAGGTCGGCCAGGTCGTCGAGGTCCAGGTCGAAGCCGTCTCCGGGCTGGTGGTCACCGGCGTGGTCGAGCGCATCGCCCCCCAGGCCACCTATCGCAACAACCTCAAAGGGTTTGCCGCCCGCATCCTGCTGAAGAACCCGGACCGCCGCGTCCGGCCCGGCATGACCGCCAACGTCCGCATCCCCGTGGCCTCCGCCGAAAACGTGGTCGCGGTCCCGCTGGCCGCCGTCTTCACCGAGAAAAACCCGGAAACCGGCGTGCGGGAACGGTTCGTTTACGTCAAACACGGCGACCGCTATCAGCGGCGGCTGGTGGACGTGGGCGTGGCCGACAATTTTTTTGCGGAGATCCGGGCCGGCCTTCAACCGGGCGAACAGGTGGCCCTGATCCAGCCGCCCGAGGAACTCATCCTCAAGGAGGAACCCCCTCCGGCGACGACCACCAAGGCCCCGGCCTCCGAAACCTCCGGCGAAGGGGCCTCCAGCTCGACCGCCGTCAGCCGTCCCGCCACCGCCGGCCGCGCCTGACCCCCCTCCGGCTTATGGCTTTGGTCGAGCTGCGGAACGTCTCGAAGATCTACCACCTCGGCGGGGAGGAAATCCGCGCCTTGGACGACGTGACCCTCGACATCGAGGAGGGCGAGTTCATCTCGATCATCGGTCCCAGCGGCAGTGGCAAGTCCACGTTGATGCACATTCTGGGCTGCCTGGACCGGCCCACCAGCGGGACCATCCGGCTCGACGGGGTGATGATCCAGTCCGCCAACCCGCGGGAACTGGCGGCGATCCGGAACCGCAAAATCGGGTTCGTGTTCCAGTTCTTCAACCTGCTGCCCAAGCTCAACGTCCTCCAGAACGTCGAGCTGCCCATGGTGTACAGCGGCGTCCCCGCCCGGGAACGTCACCGCCGGGCCATGGAGGCCCTCGAGGCGGTCGGCCTGGCCAACCGTTGCAAACACCGGCCCAGCCAGCTCTCCGGCGGCCAGCAACAACGCGCCGCCATCGCCCGCGCCCTGGTCAACAACCCGCGCATCATCTTCGCCGACGAACCGACCGGCAACTTGGACAGCCACACCGGCGAAGCCATCCTCGAGCTGTTCAAGCAACTCAGCCATGAAGGGCGGACCATCGTGCTCGTCACCCACGATCCGGAAATCGCCGCTGTCACCCCGCGGCGGATCGAGATCCGCGACGGCCGGATTGCGGAGAAACTGGACCTGACGCTCGCGGGCTTGGATCGGCCGGGCCGGGCGGGCGCGGCTTCGACGGCAGGGAACTCGTGAGCAGGCCCGATCCAGTTCCGCGGAACGACTCCATCGCCCCGGCGCCGTTGAACCTCGGCGTGACGCTGGCGGTGGGCTTTCGCGAGATCTGGGCCCACAAGTTCCGGTCCCTCCTGACCATGCTGGGCATCATCCTGGGCGTGGCGAGCCTGGTGGCGATGTCCGCCTTGGTCAAAGGCATTGAGCGCGGCGCCCGCGAGGCCCTCATCGCGGTCGGCGGCCTCAAAAAGGTGCGGGTCGAGCCGCAGGAGGTGCCGGTCGATCAGCGGCATCTGGCCGACCAAGCCGTGGGGGTGAACCTCAACGACGTCGAGGCCATCCGTCAGGGCGCTCCGTTGATCGCCAAGGTGTCGCCCTACATGACCATCCGGGGCGTGCTCAGCGCCAACGGCCGCCGGTACCGGCCCTTCATCCTGACCGGGGTCTGGCCGGTGGCCCTCGAAATGAACGAGCACGAAATTCAGTACGGCCGCGGCTTCACCGAACTGGACGAGGAGAACGCCCGCAACGTCTGCATCATCGGCACCGCCGCCCGGGACGCTCTCTGGGGTTCGCCCGAGGAGGTCGGCCGCGAGATCATCCCGGTCGGGCGGACCGTCTATATCAACCACGTGCCCTTCACCATCGTCGGGATGTTCAAGCACTACGAGAGCGAGCAGGAACGGCGGCAGCGGGAGCTGGAGGCCAAACTGGCGGCCAAGGCGGCGGCGGAGGGCAAGACCAACACGGTCCGGCGCGGCAGTCGCCGCCGGCGCCGCGGCAGCAACTTCGTCTTCTGGCTGAAGAACTCGACCGTGTACATCCCGCTCAACACGATGTGGATGAAGTTCCGGGGCGAACTCGAGGCGGCGGGTGTCACCAGCGTGCCGCGGCTGTCGGTCTTGGAGGTCGAGGTGCGCTCGGTCGAGCGCCTGCCCGAGGCCCTCCAGCAGGTGCGCAACATCCTCATGGCCACCCACAAGGGCATCGAGGATTTCACCTTTCGCACCCAGGAGGACTGGGCGGAGGGGATCGAGCAGTTCGTCCGCAACGCCCGGTTGAGCGGGGGATTGATCGCCGGAATCGCCCTGGTGGTGGGCGGGATCGGGATCATGAACATCATGCTGGCCAGCATTTCGGAGCGGATCCGGGAAATCGGCATCCGCAAGTCGGTCGGCGCCACCACCCGCGACATCTTCGTCCAAATCCTGACCGAGAGCGTCGTCCTGGCGGTTCTCGGCGGGTTGATCGGGCTGGGGGTGTCCTTCCTGCTGGTGCGGTTGATCGGGTCGTTTTCGCCGACGGACAACGCGCCGGTCATCACCGCCGGCGCCATGGCGCTGGCCTTCGGGTTCAGCGTGGCGGTGGGCATCCTGGCCGGCATTTTCCCGGCCATCAAAGCCGCCCGCTTGGATCCCATCCAGGCCCTGCGATACGAGTGAGCGAGGGAGCATGCAGATCGCCAACACCATCCAAGTCGGGCTGAAGGAGATCTGGGCGCACAAGACGCGCTCCCTCCTCACCATGCTGGGGATCGTGCTCGGCGTCAGCAGCTTGGTGGGGATGTCCGCCCTCATCAAGGGGATGGAAAACGGCATGCGCGAGTCGATGATCGCCATGGGCGGGGCGGACAAGGTCCTCATCCGGGACGAGGACGTGCCGCCCGACCAGGAACACCTGGCCGACCAGGCGCCGGGCCGCACCCTTTACGACGTGGCCGCCCTCCGGGAAAACGCCAGTTTGCTGAAGCTCATTTCGCCCGAGATGCGCGTCTGGGGTCTGTGCACCCGCGGGGACAAGGCCGTCTGGCCTTCCGAGTGTGTCGGCGTTTGGCCCGCCGTGCTCGAGATGAACCTCCACAAGGTCGCTCACGGCCGGTTCTTCACCGACATCGACGAGGAGGAAGCACGCGCGGTGTGTGTGATCGGCACCGCCATCCGCGACGCGTTGTTCGGCTCGCCGGAGGAGGTCGGCCGCGAGATCATTCCCATCGGCGAGACCATCAAGATCAACGGCCAGCCCTTCACCATCGTGGGCATGCTGGCCCATTACGAGAGCGAGGCCGACCGCCGGGCCCGGGAGGCGCGCGCCAGGCAGGGCCCCGAGAAGCAGGCGGGGCCGGCCCGCCGGCGTGGTTGGGGCAGCCGGGAGAACTGGGCCTTCCGCCGCAAGAACCTCACGGTGTACATGCCGCTCAACACCGCCTACATCCGGTTCCGGGCTGCGGGCGACCGGGACGGCATCCCCGACTGGCGGCTGACCGACATCGACATCAAGGTCAAGGACCTCTCGCGGATGGACCAGACCCTCCAGCAGGTGCGCAACATCCTGATGGTCACCCACCGCGGCATCGAGGACTTCGCCTTCCAGACCCAGGAGAACAACCTCGAGCAGATCAACGCGGCCATTCGCAACACCCGGCTGAGCGGAGGGACGATCGCCGCGATCAGCCTGCTGGTGGGCGGGATCGGGATCATGAACATCATGCTGGCCAGCATCAACGAGCGCATCCGGGAAATCGGCATCCGCAAGGCCGTGGGGGCCACATTCGGCGCGATTTTCGCCCAGATCCTGGTCGAAAGCGTGGTGATCGCGTTGCTGGGGGCGATGCTGGGCGTGGCCGCC
>RFJD01000230.1 GCA_003695015.1 Verrucomicrobiota bacterium
CAACTTCGCCGAATTCCTCCAACGGCGCCCCAAGGACCAACCCTTCTGCTTCTGGTTCGGCTCCAGCGATCCGCACCGACCCTACAAGTGGCGCTCCGGCGTCGAGTCCGGCTTGGACCCCGATCGCATTCGCGTCCCCGGCCACCTGCCCGACACCGAAACGGTCCGGCTGGACCTGGCGGACTACTACTTCGAGGTCGAACGCTTCGACCGCGAGGTCGGCGAAGCCCTTGAGCTGCTGGCCCGGACCGGCGAGTTGGACAACACGATCATCGTCATGACGGGGGACAACGGCATGCCCTTCCCGCGATCGAAGAGCAACCTCTACGATGCCGGGACCCACGTCCCGCTGGTCGTTTGCTGGCGCTCCGGCGCCCCCGGCGGCCGCGCGGTGACCGACTTCGTCAGCCTGGCGGACTTCGCCCCCACCTTCCTCGAAGCCGCCGGCCTGCCCGTGCCCGAGTGCATGACCGGCCGCAGCCTCCTGGACCTCCTGCGCCGCAACGGCAACGGCCGCCTCGACCCCGCCCGCGACCACGTCCTCACCGGCAAGGAACGCCACGTCCCCGCCCAGGAAGCCGGCAACACCGGCGGCTACCCCTGCCGCGCCATCCGCACCGACCGCTTCCTCTACATCCGCAACTTCAAACCCGAGCGCTGGCCTGCCGGCGTCCGCACCAATGCCGAACGCGGCGGTCCCTTCGCCGATTGCGACGGCAGCCCCACCAAGACCTGGATGATCGAGCACGAGAAGGATCCCGGCGTGAAACGCCTCTTCGACCTCGCCTTCGCCAAGCGCCCCGCCGAGGAGCTCTACGACCTGAAGTGGGACCCGGACCAGTTGGTCAACGTCGCCGACCGGCCGGGCTATGCCGCCGTCAAACGCGAACTGGCCGACCGCCTCATGCGCGAACTCCAGGCCACCGGCGATCCCCGCGCCTTCGGCCGCGGCGACTGGTTCGACCACTACCCCTACTACGGTGGTCCCGCCCGCCGCCGCCGCTGACCGCACGCGCCCCGGCCCGAGTCTCTTTCGAAGGCGACCACGCCGGCGGTCTCCGCCAGGCAACCCGACAGCGCCGGAGAAGAAACCGGCGGGAAACCGCGGGCTTCGCCAAGCCCCGGGCTCGTTGCCGCCGCCTTATGTTCGTCATGATTTCGGCTTCACAAAGCCCGCCGTCCGTGCTATCGCCCCGCTGACATGTCAGCCACTCCGCGCCATGCCGTCGCCAAGCCGGGCCGACCCCGTGTCGCCGCCTTGCTGACCGGCCTGTTGCTGGCCGCCGCCGGCCCGGCCCGCGCCGAAATCGACTTTCAGCGCGACGTCCGCCCCATCCTCGCCCGCCATTGCTTTCCCTGCCACGGCCCGGACGAAGGGTCCCGCAAAGCCAAACTGCGCCTGGACCGCCGCGAGTTCGCCGTCCGCGACGAAAAGGCCGACTGGCGGGCCATCGTCCCCGGCCGCCCGGATGAGAGCCCGTTGGTCCGGCGGATCGAGGCGGAGGATCCGGACGACATCATGCCGCCGCCCAAGGCGAAGAAGCCGTTGGACGACCGCCAGAAGGCCATCCTCCGGCAATGGGTGGCCGAAGGGGCGGTGTACACCGAGCACTGGGCCTTCCAGAAGCCGGTTCGCCCCGAGCCGCCCCCGGTGAAACGCGCCGACTGGCCGCGCAACCCGATCGACCGCTTCATCCTGAGCCGGTTGGAGCAAGAGGGGCTCGAGCCCAGCCCGGAGGCGGATCCGGTGACGTTGCTGCGGCGGGTGTATCTGGACCTGATCGGCCTGCCGCCGACGCCGGAGGAGGTGGACGCCTTCCTGAAGGACGGGTCGCCCGATGCCTACGAGAAGGTGGTGGACCGGCTCCTGGCCTCGCCGCATTACGGCGAACGCTGGGCGCGGCGATGGATGGATCTCGCCCGCTACGCCGACAGCAACGGCTACGAAAAGGACCGCGAACGCTCGATCTGGCCCTGGCGCGACTGGCTCATCCGGGCGCTCAACGACGGCATGCCGTTCGACCGGTTCACCATCGAGCAAATGGCGGGCGATCTACTGCCCGACGCCACCCTTTCCCAGCGCATCGCCACCGGCTTTCACCGGAACACGATGATCAACGAGGAGGGCGGCAACGATCCGCTCGAGTTCCGGTTCCACGCCGTGGTGGACCGGGTGAAGGTCACCGGCGCCGCCTGGCTGGGGTTGACGCTGGGCTGCGCCCAATGTCATTCGCACAAGTTCGATCCCATCACCCACCGGGACTACTACCGCTTCATGGCCTTCCTCAACAACGCGGACGAGCCGCGGATCGACGTGCCCGACCCGGAGATCACCCGCCGCCGGAAGGAACAACAGCGGCGGATCGATGAGCTGGAGGCGGACTTGGAAAACCGGTTTCCGCCGGAGCTGCGGGCGGACTGGTTCACGCCGGCCCGCGTCCGGGCGCAGGCCGAAAGCGGGGTCGAGTTCGACCACCTGGCGGACGGCTCGTTCCTGGCGTTGGGACCCGCGGCCGGGAAGGACGTTTACACGGCGGAACTGGAGCTGCCGGCCGGCCGGTACACGCATCTGCAACTCGAGGCGCTGCCCGACAGCACGCTGCCCCACGGCGGTCCGGGCCGTTCCGATGGCGGCAACTTCGTGCTCAGCGAGGTGGGCGTGGCGCTGGCGCCGGCCACCGGCGAAGGCGAAGACCAGCCGCTCCGGCTGGCCCGGGCGGACGCCGATTTCGCCCAGTCCGGCTACGCCGCCTACAAGGCCATCGACGGCCGGAAGGACACCGGTTGGGCCGTCTCCGGCGACGGCAACTGGCATGTGGCCCGCCGCCTCACGGTCCAACTGGCCGAACCGCTGGAGCTGGATCAACCGCGCCGGCTCGTTGTCCGCCTCCACCAGCAGCACGGTTCGAAACATCTGTTGGGCCGGTGGCGCCTGGCCGTGGGACGGGAGTTGCCCGATCCCCGGCCGATGGCCCTCCGGCGCCGGGAACACCTCGACCGCCGGCTCGCCCGCTGGATCGATCGCGAGCTGCCCCGGGTGGTCCGCTGGGAACCGCTCGAACCGCACGC
>RFJD01000036.1 GCA_003695015.1 Verrucomicrobiota bacterium
CAACACCCTCCAGCTCAACCGCGGCGACAGCACCTTCGCCGAGATCGCCTACTACGCCGGCGTCGAAGCGTCCGACTGGTCCTGGATGCCGTTGTTGATCGACCTGGACTTGGACGGCTACCTGGACCTGCTGATCCCCAACGGCCAGTTGCTCGATGTCCAAAACGTGGACATGCAGCGCCGCATCGATGCCGAACGCGCCCGCCGCCAGCTCACCAGCGCCGACATCCGCCGCATGGTCGCCATGTTCCCCGACTTCCGCACCCCCAACCTGGTCTATCGCAACCGCGGCGACCTGACCTTCGAAAACATGGGCGACCGCTGGGGCTTCGCCGAATCCGGGATGACCCAAGGCACCGCCACCGCCGACCTCGATCACGACGGCGACTTGGACCTCGTGGCCAACAACCTCAACGAAACCGCGGCCCTCTACCGGAACGACACCGGGGCGCCGCGGTTGGCCGTCCGGCTCCGCGGGCCCAAGGGCAATCCCGACGGCATCGGCGCCAAGGTCACCGTCACCGGCGGCCCGGTCGAGCAAACCCAAGAGGTCATCGCCGGCGGGCATTATCTCTCCCACAGCGAACCGCGGTTGATGTTCGCCGCGGGCGCCGCCACCAACCGGCTGCGTGTCGAGGTGATCTGGCGCGACGGAGCCCGGTCGGTCGTGCCCGAAGTGCCGGCCAACTGCCTCGTCGAAATCGAGCACCCCGGCCGGCCGGGTTCGCCGCCGGCCCCGCCCTTCGAGCCGGAGCCGTGGTTCGCCGACGCCACCGACCTGCTGGCCGGCCACCGCCACCACGAAGACCCCTTCGACGACTTCAGCCGGCAACCGCTGCTGTTGCGCCGGCTTTCCCAGCTCGGACCCGGAATTGCCTGGCACGATGTCGATGGGGACGGCTGGGAGGATCTGGTCATCGGGACGGGCCGCGGCGGCGCGCCGGCGGTTTTCCGGAATGAGGGCCGGGGCAAGCTGCGGCGGTTGAAAAACCCGGTTCTGGACCGCCCCGCCCCGCGTGACACCACCGCGGTCCTGGGATTGGGCAGCACGCTGCTGTTCGGGGCCGCCAACTGGGAGGACGGCAGCACCAACGGCGGTTGCCTCCAGATCATCGACGTCGCGCGCCGCGCCTCCGGCGTCTCGGTGCTGGGGCCCACCTTCAGCACCGGCCCGCTGGCCATGGCGGACGTCAACGGCGACGGCGCGCTGGACCTCTTCATCGGCGGCCGCGCGGTGGCCGGGCGTTATCCCGAGCCGGCCGATTCGCTCCTGTTGCTGAACGAACGCGGCCGGCTCCGGCCCGTTCAGCGGTTCGAGAAACTCGGCTTGGTCAGCGCCGCCCTGTTCACCGACCTGGACGCCGACGGCCAGGCCGAATTGGTCTGCGCCTGCGACTGGGGCCCCGTGCGGGTCTTCCGGTGGAAAGGCGCCCGTTTCGAGGAAGAAACCGCCCGCTGGGGTCTGGAAGGCCTGACCGGATGGTGGAACAGCGTGGCCGCGGGCGACTTCGATGAGGACGGCCGGATGGACCTGGCAGCCGGCAACTGGGGCCTGAACAGCCGGTTCGGCCGGCCCTCCGCCGAACACCCCATGGTCCTGCTGTATGGCGACCTCGACGAAAGCGGCGTCGTCCAGCTCATCCACGCCAGCTACAAGGAGGAATTGGGCGGGTTGGGACCGGAACGGAGCTACCTGATCGTCTCCCAAGCCATGCCGTTTCTGGTCGAAACCGTCCCCACCTTCGAAGCCTATGCCACCCACACCGTCGAACAGATCTACGGCGAGTGGCTTCAACCGGCCCGACGGCTCGAAGCCACCACCTTCGCCAGCATGGTCTTCCTGAACCGGGGCGACCACTTCGAGCCCCGGCCGCTCCCGCCCGAGGCCCAGTGGAGTCCGGCTTTCGGCCTGTGCGTGGGCGATCTGGACGGCGACGGTCACGAGGACCTGTTCCTCGCCCAGAACTTCTTCGCGCTCGCACCGGGTGAGTCCCGCCAGGACGCCGGCCGGAGTCTGCTGCTCCGTGGCGATGGTCGCGGCGGTTTCCAACCCATCCCCGGCCAACGGAGCGGGCTCAAGGTGTACGGGGAACAACGGGGCGCCGCGTTGGCCGACTTCGACCACGACGGCCGGCTCGACCTGGCCGTCACCCAAAACGGCGCCGCCACCCGGCTCTTCCGCAACCAACAAGCCCGCCCCGGCCTGCGGGTCCGGCTCTTGGGCGGTCCGGGCAACCCCTTCGCCATCGGCGCCGTCCTGCGCCTCACCGCCCCCGGTTGGTCCGGTCCGGCCAAGGAACTCCATGCCGGCAGCGGCTACTGGTCCTGCGACAGCCCCGTGACCGTCCTGACTTGGCCGGAAACCGTCGCGGCGGACCGGCTGACCTTGGAAATCCGGTGGCCCGGAGGCGGACGCACGCAAACCCCCGTCCCGGCCGGCACACCGGAGATGGCGGTCGATGCGCGCGGTCGGTTGGTGCCGGCCGGTCGGTGAAACGCTGCTGCCGGACGTCCCGGCAATGGCTCAAGCCGCCCGGGACCGGTCGCGACGTGGCCCGAACGTCTGGTGGGCTTGACCGTGCGGCGCAGGTGGGCCACTTTGAGCGGCGTCACGGGGGCGTATTGGATTCGACCTGGCCAGTGCGCTCACGGCGGCATGCCGAGGATGGTCCGTTGGCCTCGTTAATCATCGGACCAAAACCAAACTGCCAACGAAGAATTGGCTCTCGCGGCCTAAGTTTCCGCGACGTCCGCCGCCCGACCCCTGCTAGGGCGATGCGGGCGACGACAGCAGGGTAGGTTGAGTGCGGGGTCTGCGCGTACTCAGCCGAAATCTCCACAGCGGACTGGGATCGTCGGCTCGTGTTGGGCCGTGACCGGCGGTCCGAGATTGCCCGCCCAACTAAGCATGTAGGCGTCGTGAGTGGATGGGTCAGGGACGCGGGTTCGATTCCCGCCGCCTCCACCATTTTTTGCCCTTTTCTTCCGCCGGCCTTTCCGCCCGAACCTTTCGGCCAACCCTGGGTTTCTCGCGGCAGGAACCACGCTCGCCAACCGTTGGTAACAGGACGGCAACGGTCTTGCCGAAGGCCGGCCATGACGTGGCCAAGCCTTGGCTGGGCCGCCGTCGCGCTTCGTCAAGGCCGCCGGATCGGGCGGTTTCGCCTCGCCTTCCCCCGCCGGTTTTGGTCCCATGCCCGCCGGGAGATTGATTGAACGCGCATGAGCCTGTCATCCGAACAACGACGTCAACTCTGGCAACGCCTCGCCACCCACCGGACCGATTATCCGAACCTCCACCTGAGCGTGGACCTCACGCGGGTCGATTTCCCCGAAGACCTTTGTTCGCGCCAGAAGGAGCTCATCGACCGGGCGTTTCGGGACATGGACGCCTTGGAAAAAGGCGCCATCGCCAACCCGGACGAAAACCGCATGGTCGGCCACTACTGGCTGCGGGCTCCGGAACTCGCCCCAACTCCCGAAATCACCCAGGCCATCCGGGACTGCCAGGATCGGATCAAGGAGTTCGTCGCCCAGGTCCACGCCGGCGAAATCCGCGGGCAGGACGGCCCCTTCGAACATTTTCTGCTCATCGGCATCGGCGGCTCGGCGCTCGGACCCCAGTTCGTCGCCCACGCCCTCGGCCATCCCAAGACCGATCGCATGCGGCCCCACTTCTTCGACAACACCGATCCCGACGGCATGGACCGGGTGCTGGCCGAACTGGAAGGCCGCCTGGGCCGGACGTTGGTCGTGGTCATCTCGAAATCGGGCGGCACCAAGGAGACCGCCAACGGCATGAAGGAAGCCCAGGCCGCTTACCGGCGGGCCGGCCTCGACTTCGCCGCCCATGCCGTGGCCGTCACCGGTGAAGGCAGTGAACTGGACCGTCTGGCTGCCGACGAAAAATGGCTGCGACGCTTCCCCATGTGGGAGTGGGTCGGCGGCCGCACCAGCGAAACCTCCGCCGTCGGTCTGCTGCCCGCCGCCCTTCAAGGCGTCGACACCGACGCCCTGCTGGCCGGCGCGGCCGCCTGCGACACCGTCACCCGCGTGGCCGACGTCCGCCGCAACCCGGCCATGCAGCTCGCCCTGACCTGGCATTTTCTCGGGGACGGGCACGGCAGCCGCGACATGGTCCTCCTGCCCTACAAGGACCGCCTGGAGCTTTTTTCCCGTTACCTCCAGCAGTTGGTCATGGAATCGCTGGGCAAGGAACTGGACCTCGACGGCCGGACGGTTCACCAGGGGCTGACCGTCTATGGCAACAAGGGCTCGACCGACCAGCACGCCTTCGTCCAGCAGCTCCGGGACGGCCCGAACAACTTCTTCGTCGTCTTCATCGAGGTGCTCCGGGACCGCGCGGGCGCCTCGATCGAGGTCGAACCGCAGGTCACCAGCGGCGATTACCTGGACAGCTTCCTGCTCGGCACGCGGGACGCTCTATACGAAAAAGACCGTCAATCGGTCACCCTCACCATCGAGGAACTCTCGCCCTTCACCCTCGGCGTGCTGATTGCCCTGTTCGAACGCGCCGTCGGCCTCTACGCCAGCATGATCCACATCAACGCCTACCACCAACCCGGCGTCCAGGCCGGGAAGCTGGCGGCCAACGCCGTCCTCGAACTCCAGCGCAAAGTCCTCGGCTTCCTCAAGGGCTGGCGTCCCGACGGCCCCCACCCCAAGCCCACCGCCGCCGTCATCGCGGAGGCGATCGGCGAACCGGACGCCGCCGAGCTGGTTCTGAAAATCTGCGAACACCTCAGCCGCAACCCCGGCCGGGGTGTCCGCTGTGAACCG